>JBBIRG010000270.1:0-4297 GCA_037441945.1 Bacteroidota bacterium
TAGGACATTGAAAAAATTTATATTGAAGCGTGGAAGATGGGACTTAAGGCGATCGCGCTGTACCGCGACGGATCCAAATTTTCCCAGCCGCTCAGCAGCAAGCAAACCCAGACCGAAGACGATGCCGAACTTCAGTTTACCAAAGAGCAGTTAGATCAGGCGGTCAAACGCGCGGTAGATGAGGTGAATATGATCCTGAAACGCGGCGAGAAGAAACCGATGCCGCTGAAGCGCGCGGGTTTTACGCAGGAAGCGTTAGTCGGCGGGCATAAAATCTATTTCCGTACCGGGGAATACGAGAACGGCGATCTCGGCGAGGTGTTTATCGATATGTTCAAGGAAGGCGCCGCGTACCGAAGCCTGCTGAACTGTTTTGCCGTCGCCGTTTCTATGGGCCTTCAGTACGGCGTGCCGCTGGAAAAATTCGTTGAGAAATTCACGTTCACGCGGTTCGAGCCTAGCGGATTCACCAATCATCCAAACATCAAGAACGCCACGTCGATCCTCGATTTTATTTTCCGCGTGCTCGGCATGGAATATCTCGGCCGTACCGATTTTGTCCACGTCCCGCCGGCGATGGATTCGGAAAAAGCCGTCTCCGAAGAACTGAACGTGCCGGGCGAAAAGGACGAGACAGGACCCCAGGGTGAAACGGCAAAACCCGCCCCGTCAAACCTGATGAACCAGCAGCTCAGCTCGATGATGGGCGACGCGCCCGCCTGCGACGTTTGCGGCCATATGACCGTCCGCAACGGCGCCTGCTACAAATGCCTCAACTGCGGCAACAGCATGGGCTGTTCGTAATCCGTCTTCGCTAAGCGGCGCAACAACAAAAGCCGCTTACATAATATAAAACCCGATTCCTCTATATGGTATCGGGTTAATTTTTTCCTGAAAAATGCCTGTATGTTACTTCAGCCAATCCGGCATTTTCATTTCCATTAGAAAACGATGAGAAGTATCAGTTTAAACTCCGCAATTGTCGTAGTCAAAAAAAATCATCTACAATAAAAACACTTCTTGATCTCGACTCTTTTGTCGGGACTAGAACCGACCATTTTTGAGAATTTTCAGACAGTCTGATAACCGATTTATTCCGGAAAAGCGGCTTCAAGAACACGCTTTCTAAACTGATCGGTAAATATTTCGTTTTGCTGTATCGGAAGAGATTCAACCGCGGACGCAGAGATCGTTAAGAATTTTTCCGCGAAATATCCCGATGCTATCGAGGACAGGCACTGATTAACCTGTTTCTGTTTCATTTCGAGCAGCTGACTTGTCCTGAGCCGCGTCGAAGGAAGACGGTGAGAAATCTTGTATTATCATTTTTTCCCTGTGCTCAACGCGCATTGATGGAGTTTGAATCGATTAACAAATGAATGTTGTAATCCTTGTCGTTTTAATGATGAAACTATAAATTTTCGCGTTTTTAGCGGGCTAAAGGTTTTCTTTTTGCTTTGTGACCAATCCATTCCGGTGCGGTCTTGGCGATCCTGAGGTATAAAAATTTCACTGTACTTCTTCCGTCGCCTCTGCGGTTAAAGGTTCAGGCCGCCCTATTCACGGATAATTTCCTCGATCACAACGATGCATGATGTGACCTGCCCGAATGATATCGGTTGGCCGGAAGAACCGGTCCTGAGCCAATCATCGGGTGAATAACTGATTTCGCCGATCGGATCATGGAAGAAAATATCCTTGTCGTACACGCTCAGTGTGATCCGGTCGTTCAGCGAAACGGTGACCGGGTCGGCGAAGTCAATCCATCCGGCGGAAAGCGCGTCCTGAACGGTTGATGACATGTGCGTGTTATCAGTATGTTCTTTCGAGCGCAGTTCGATACGGTACTGAAGGTCAGGATCTGTGGAACTGAAAAATCCGGAATCCCACGGCCGGCCCTTTGCGTTAAGCGGGTTGACCCGGAGTTCACGCACATACATCCGGAACATGCGGGTTCTTGGCTTATTGATTTGTATCGTAACCTGCGTCATACCTGTTACAGGAACCGGACGGGATTCCTGGGTCACCGCCGTATCTTTCACCGAACAGGACAGGCTCACATTCAGCGAATGACGGCCGGGCGGGAGTTCCAGGGCGTAGTAGGGGATGAACAAATCTTTTTTATTCGACCATTGCATATCATTGATTCCGGTAACAGCGTATCCTTCGCGGCTAATATGGTAAACGGTTCCCTGGGACGCCCGGACGGGACTGCCATCGGCGGTCAGGAACAGCGCCTGAAACTCGAGCATGACCGGCTTTTTGGAGTTGTGCCGGGCTTCGTTGTAAATCAGGTTAAAATGTACGGTCAGCCGTGCGCCTTCCGCCTGTCCGCTGCGGATATCCGATAGCGGCCGTATCGAATATACCCGCAGTGTATCCCGATAATTGGTTTCCTGCGCGTTCAGTAACCGGCCGTTTAATAAAATGACCAATAAAACGATTATGTTTTTTTGCATAAATTTAATCCGTATGGGTTAACATTTTGACGTGATAATTAAAATACAAATGTTATGAATTTTCTTTCTAAGATTAAATGGAAAAAATTATTTTTTTTAGTGATTAATGGAACTTTAATGCTTTTCCGTGCGTTTAACATAGGCATGGAACAAAAGAAAGTCTTGTAAAATAAGAATTTAAAGAAACCAGCTATCTGTGAAATTTTATCCTACCACCAAATAAAGGTCCTTTATGGCAAGAATAAAAATGCGTATCAACAGCCGGGAAGATCAATCGATCGAGCGGTACCTGGAGGAAATCAATAAAGTACCGTTGCTGAAACCCGAAGAGGAAATTGATCTGGCGAAAAAGATCAAAAAAGGAGATAAATCGGCCCTCAAACAGCTTGTTGAAGCGAACCTGCGATTTGTCGTTAGCGTGGCAAAAGATTACCAGAACCAGGGACTGCCCCTGAGCGACTTGATCAACGAAGGTAATCTGGGTTTAATGAAAGCGGCGGAACGGTTTGATGAAACACGCGGCTTCAAGTTCATTTCTTATGCCGTCTGGTGGATCCGCCAGTCGATTCTCCAGGCGATTGCCGAGCACTCGCGCATCGTCCGCCTGCCGCTGAACCGTGTCGGCATGCTCAATAAAATCGGCAAGGCGTACAATGAATTGGAGCAGGAATTTGAGCGCGAACCCAGCACCGAGGAAATAGCGCATGAACTGGAAATAAAGGACTACGACGTATCCGACGCCCTGCGTATCTCGAAGCGCCACCTGTCCCTCGACGCGCCTCTGCAGGAAGACGAGAAAAGCGTCCTGATGGACACCGTGCCCGATAAAGTCAATCCTCTGCCCGACGATATGCTGATGATGGATTCCCTGCGTAAGGATATCGAAAACACCCTTTCTTCCCTGAGCGAGCGTGAAGCCAAGATCATCAAGCTGTATTTCGGCCTGGGCATCGAACGGTCGCTGACGCTCGAGGAAATCGGCGAGGAATTCAAACTGACCCGCGAACGAGTGCGCCAGATCAAGGAAAAAGCGATTAACCGCCTCCGACACAAGTCCAGAAGCAAATCGCTTCGGTCGTACCTGGGTTAAAGCATCCAAGCCTGCAGAAACCCTGCAGGCTTCATTTTTTTCGCATGATTGGACTTTTACATGAACGGAGATTCGGTCTATTTTGAGCGTGAGCGACAGTACGTCGAGGAATGGGAGTCGAAATTCCTCGCGCCGTACGCCTGCAAAAGCAAAGGCATGCACACGACACGCCTGCATGAGGAAATCGAGGACCAGCACCGGACGGCGTTCCAACGCGACCGCGACCGTATTATCTACTCCAATGCGTTCCGGAATCTCAGCGACCGGAGGCAGATACTTGTCGAGCGCGACAGCGAGCACAACCGCAGCCGCCTGACGCATACCGTTGAGGTCGTGCAGGTATCCAAAACCATCGCTTCGGCCATGGGATTGAACCAGGACATGACCGAAGCCATCGCGCTCGGGCATGACCTCGGCCAGCCGCCGTTTGCCGATGTCGGCGAGAACCTCCTCAACTCGTTCCTCAACGGGACCGACAACGCCGAAGGCGTTCTGCCCGGACATGACTGGGGCGGATTCAAGCATAATTACCAGAGCCTCCGCGTCGTTGACAAGCTTGAAAAAAAATACGCTTACGACGGGCTGAACCTGACGTCGGTCGTCCGCGAAGGAATTCTCAAGCATTCCAGCACGCGCATGGAACAGTATTGTTATCCGGATATGTTCCTCGATAATCTCAATTACTAATCGCTGATGTCGCTGACTTTGGAAGGGCAGGTAGCCGCTATAGCCGATAAGATCGCCCAGC
>JBBIRG010000271.1:0-346 GCA_037441945.1 Bacteroidota bacterium
CCGTGGCGCCGCTGTGCATGCGGATGATATCGCCGGGTTTGACGGCGCGCGGACCGGGCATGTTCTCCGCCAGCGGGATCAGCCCGATGAGATGAACGGGCAGTTTCAGTTCCGCAACAGCTTTCATAATCCCGGCGACGGCCGCGCCTCCCGACATATCCATTTTCATGCCGTCCATGTTGTTGCCCGTTTTAATATTGAGACCGCCGGAGTCGAACGTGATTCCTTTTCCAACGAGTATCAGCGGACGGCTATTAACCGCGCGGGGAGGTTTGTAGGTGATTTGCGCCATGCACGGCGGTTCGGCGCTTCCGCGGGCGACGGACAGTATGCCGTTCATGCCCAT
>JBBIRG010000271.1:407-4297 GCA_037441945.1 Bacteroidota bacterium
CCATCCTCCTGATTTCGCGGGCAAATAACGACGGCGTGCAGTCTCCGGGCGGCGTGTTGCTGAGGTCGCGGGAAAAACAAACGCTTTCCGAAACAGTCAACCCCAGCCGCAAACCTTGTTTCAATTCCGGCGTAATCTTTTCAACCAGAATCGTAACGCTGATTCGGGACCCAGCTGAATGATTTTTTTTGTACCGGTCGAAACGGTAATGTCCAAGAATCAAGCCTTCCGTTATAATCCGGAGGATTTGTTCTTCCGTGAGGCCGCTGTTCTCCGGCGGTGATGGCAGTTCAATATGAATATCTTTCCATTCGGACGCGCGGGCTTTTTTAATCGCTTTCGCCGCTGTTTTGCGCAGCGTGTCCGGCTCAAAATCCTTTGTTTCGCCAAGTCCGGCAAAAACATAACGGCGGACAGCCTGTTTCCCGGGCGAGTGCAGCGTCAAAATTTTTTCTTCCGCAAATCCGAATTCTTTCGATTTCAGGGTCTCGCGAAAATGGGGATTGTTCTTTAGACAATCCCCGAACAAGCCAATTTCCGGCTGTTTCCTGAATAAAAAACAAACAAGCGCATCGCATGATTTGACGCCTGTTAAGCGGGTTTTCAGCTGAATGGTGATTTGCATAATTTTTTTATAGAGTCAGATTGATGAAAACGGGAATGATGTAAGCATACGGTCGCTTGCTGTGGTTATTTTTTAAAGCAATTATATTTTTTACGCTGATGATCGCTTCCCGTAATAGTCATTGAAATAATCAATTAATTCTTTCACGATTTTTTTCATCGTTGGCGGAAAGGCTTTTTTGATCATAATGCCCGAAGCGCTGAAATGTCCTCCGCCGCCGTATGTCTTCGCGAATTTCTGGACATTGACGTTGCCTTTGGCGCGCAGGCTGACCTTGGTAAATCCGTCCGCCGTTTCGTAAAAGAAAACGCCCATGCGTGAATTCTCAAGTTTCAGCGTGTAATCGACATAACCTTCTGTATCGCTCGGCCGGGTCTGGGTTTTCCGGAAGTCCTCCTGCGTCAGGTAAGTCCAATGGAAACCGCCTCCGCACTCCCGTTTCATACGTTCCAGCAACAGTCCCAGCAGTTTGATCGTGTTCAAGCTTCCCTGCTCGAAGACGTTCGCGTAAATGTCGTTGGGTTTCACGCCGGTTTTCAGGAGTTCCGAGCTGATGATGAGGGTTTCCGGGCGTGTGGAATTGAAACGGAAATTTCCGGTATCGGTAATCAGTCCCGTGTACAGCGCGCGGGCGATTTTATAATCGATCTTGGATTTGAAATGATTTTTAATAAGATCATACATCATTTCGCATGTTGCCGGCGCCGTCGGGTCTGCCCACGTATGCCCGGCGAATCCGTCGTTGTCTAAATGATGGTCGATGCAGATTTTCATGGCCGGCGACTCCAGCACCGCCTGCTGCATCCGGTCGAGGCGTTTGGATACGCTGATATCCAAGACAAGAACCACGTCCGACGAACGGATTATTTTGTCGTGTTTTGCGGAATCGTAGGTGTTGAACATTTTGCCGTCGTTGAGGAACTGGTATTGCCGGGGCGTCTCGCTGGTATTGATGACGGCTACTTTTTTCTTCAGCCGTTTGAGGACATAACCGATGGCCGCCTCGCTGCCGAGACCGTCGCCGTCGGGGTTGACATGCGTTGTGAGAACGATCGAACGGGCCTGATTGAGTATACGGACTATTGACGCTATCGATTGATCGTTTGGTTTCATCGCCGATTCCTCCGAAGAGTTGATAAATATACCGTCTGCAGTGGATTGGGTTGTTTCAGATTAGACATGACAGCCGCCCGGGAGTTGTTGATTGTGGTTTCATTCACGACGTGAAAGTTAATATTTTTTTTGCGGGTTTTCAAGTGTTTTTCTGACAGGGAGACAGTAATCGATCGCGGTTCCGGGAGCGTCGTTTTTCCTTTGAAATATCGGCGATTGAATTTATATTATCCGTAAGAGAAGTTCCTTTCTCATAACGGAGGCGATACTATGAAAAACGATCAATCGGAAAAACACCTTGAGTGGATTTTTTTCGCGCTGAACCAGGTCCTTATCAATCCGGATAAGCTGTGTTTTAATCTGTACCAGTTGCTCCAGCGATACCTGCGCGTTCACGGAATTCAGCTTTCTTTCGATGAAATCCTGTCCTCGCGGGAAGATCTGATTCTTGGACACGACGACGAGGCTCCGTACCTGACGATCGCGCGGATGTACCTGTCTCAAAAAGATTACCACTCCTGGCGCCGAGAAGTGCATGATATCTACCGCGAGCGGATGAAGAAAGACCTGATTCTGATTCCCGGTATGGATCCGCTGATCCGGCGTTTATCGGTTCGTTATTCGCTTGGAATTATCGGCGATCAGCCGCATGAGGTTTTGTATTTTCTGGAAAGGGAAGGCCTGTTGCCGTTTTTTCAGATCCACGCCATCAGCGGAATTGTGCATGTGAACAAACCGAGAAAAAAACTGTTTGAATGGGCGGTCAACCGGGCCGGATGCAGTTTCGAACGCTGCTTGATGATCGGTTACCGGATCAACGAGGATATCGTTCCAGCCAACCAATTAGACATGATGACAATTCAAGTGCGGTGGCCTTTTGATAAAAAAGGTTTTCATCCCCAAGCTTCGAAACCGCTGAAGTATCTGGATTCACTCCGCAGGGTTGAGGCTTGGTCTGTGGAACCCGGCAAATCATCGGAAACGCCCAACGCCGTGGTAACAAGCGTTTCCGGGCTTAGCCGGGCCATCCAGCAAATGGACGAGCCTTCATGAAATTTGACCTCTTCATCCGCAGTAAAAAACCGCACTGGTACCGTCTGGAATCGCTCATTCACGCTTACCGGTTCAGCAAAAAAATCGATCCGGACGACCTGTCGGAAATGATCCGGCTCTACCGGTCGGCGTGCGCGGATTACGCTTACGCTAAATCCAATTATCCCTACGAACGCGCCGTCACCGAGCTGAATGCCCTTATCGGCCGGGCACATAAGATTATCTACGGAACGAAGCCTTTTTCATTCCGTTTCATCGTGGATTTCATTTTGAAAGATTTTCCCGAAACGTTCCGGCAGACGATCCGGTATCCGGTGATCAGCGCGCTGGTATTTGCTTTAGGGGTATTTCTGGCATTCGCGGGTTCGTTAGTCAATCCCGACCTGCCGAAAACGCTGATCGGCGGGCAATATGTTGAAATGACGCAGGGCAATATCGAGAAAAGCGATCCATTCGCCGTTTATAAAAAAGAAAACAGTTCCGTAATGTCGAGCTTTATCATGACCAATAACATCAAGGTAACGTTCTTCGCGTTCGGAATGGGAATTTTCGCGGGCGTCGGCACGCTGTACGTTTTGTTTTACAATGGACTGATCCTGGGAGTTTTCTTTTTTATTTTTTTCAAGAATCAGTTGTTACTCGAGTCGCTGATCACGGTGATGATGCACGGAACCATTGAGCTAACGTGCATTTTCATCGCGGGCGGGGCCGGTCTGCTGATCGGCAAGGCGATGGTTTTTCCGGGAAGTTATACGCGAAAGGAAGCCCTTCAAATTAACGGACTGCTCGCAATCAAACTGATTCTCGGAACCGCGGTTCTGCTCGTCATCGCCGGGATGATCGAGGGATTTGTCACGCGCATCGAAGTTTCGTATTTATGGAAAACAGTGTTTGTGTTGGCGAACATGGTTTTTCTGGCCGTTTATTTTGGATTTTGCGGGAGACAGCGGAAAAATCCGGATAAGCCAAGCCGGGATTAGAACAATTTATTATTTATGGGCATCTCTAAAAACTCGATAGAAATTGTCGTTTTGACGGAATAGTTTGTCACTTTGTATAATACCGTAAAGACCTTTAACCAATAAGCGTTTAGAGTGAA
>JBBIRG010000272.1:0-2515 GCA_037441945.1 Bacteroidota bacterium
TCCCGGTTTCTGCCGGTATGAAGATCCGCACGCATTCCCCGCGCGTGATTGATGCGCGGAAAACGATCGTTGAACTGCTGTTGTCCAATCATCCTGACGACTGCCTGTTCTGCGCGCGCAATAACAACTGCGAACTGCAGAGCCTGTCGAAGGAATATCATGTAATCGAACGTCGCATCCGCGGAAAGAAAAACAGCTTTCCTCTCGATCATTCCAGCCCCAGCATCATCCGCGATCCAGAAAAATGCATTCTCTGCGGCCGCTGCGTGCGCGTTTGCGAGGAAACCATGGGCGTCGCCTGCATCGATTACGTCAACCGCGGCAGCAAGACCGTGATCGGAACGACTCTGAACCGCGGGCTGAATACCTCCAGCTGTATCAACTGCGGACAATGCATCATGGTCTGTCCGACCGGCGCGCTGACCGAGCGAAACCAGGTTCACTTAGTCCAGGCGGCTTTGCAGCAGACGGATAAAATTCCCGTTGTTCAGTACGCTCCGTCAATCTCCGTTTCTATTGCCGAGGAATTCGGCATGCCTGCGGGTTCGGATATCAACGGTATTCTTAACACCGCGTTGCGAAAAATCGGATTCAAAAAAGTGTTGGACACGACGTTCGCCGCCGATTTAACCATCATGGAAGAATCCGCCGAACTGATCGACCGCATCACGAAAAAGAAACCGCTGCCGATGTTCACCAGCTGCTGCCCGGGATGGGTGAAATACGCGGAAGAATTCGCGCCGGATTTTCTGGATAACGTATCCTCCTGCAAATCGCCCCAGCAGATGATGGGCGCAGTCATCAAGAGTTATTTCGCTAAAACAGAGAGCATTCCTGCGGAAAATATTATTTCCG
Organism: Bacteroidota bacterium; assembly: GCA_037441945.1. Classification (GTDB taxonomy): domain Bacteria; phylum CLD3; class CLD3; order SB21; family JBBIRG01; genus JBBIRG01. The sequence goes on from JBBIRG010000272.1 coordinate 856, forward strand.
TTTCCATCATGCCCTGCACGGCCAAGAAATTCGAGGCGGAACGCGACACGATGGGCCGCAACGGGATCAAGGACGTCGATATCGTCATTACCACACGCGAACTGATCGAACTGATCCGCCTGTACGGCATCGACATGAAAACGATTCAGCCGGAACTGACGGACTCGCCGCTTAGAGTGCGCAGTTCTGCCGGAAAAATTTTCGGCGCGACCGGCGGCGTGATGGAAGCGGCTCTGCGGACGGCTTACAAGACGCTGACCGGAAATGAACTCATGGAATTCCGCATCACGGAACTGCGCGGATTCAAGGGCCGAAAAGAAGCGCGCCTGATGATCGGCGACACCGAGGTCGGCGTGGCGGTCGTCAGCGGATTAGCCAACGCGGCGAAACTCGTTGAAGAACTCCGCAACGTCCGCAACGACCTGCACTTCATCGAAGTGATGGCGTGCCCGGGCGGATGCATCGCCGGCGGAGGCCAGAGAATAGGATCGCAGGAAGAAACTGTTGAAGCGCGCATGAAATCGCTCTACGATATTGACGAACGCGAAACGCTTAAAGTTTCTCATAAAAATCCTGAAATCAAGGAACTGTACGAGGAATTTCTCGGCGAACCCCTTGGGCATACTAGCCACGAACTGCTGCATACCCATTACATCAAACGCGAAGTGCTGTTATAACCATGACGAAGCGGTTACATAACGAGCTGGTATTTACGGTCAAAGACCGGTGCCGGGTATGCTACACCTGCGTCCGCGAATGCCCCGTCCGCGCTATCCGGATCGTCAACGGTCAGGCGGAAGTGATTTCGTCGCGATGCATCGGATGCGGTAATTGTACGCGCGTCTGCAGTCAGAAAGCGAAAGTGTTTCTTGATTGCACGCAGGATGTTCAGTTGATGCTGGAATCCGGAGGCGTCAACGCGGTATGCGTCGCGCCCAGTTTCCCCGCCGAATTTCACGAATTCGACGATTACCGTATTTTGGTTGGCATGCTGCGCAAGCTCGGTTTTGATTATGTCCATGAAGTCGCTTTCGGCGCCGATCTTGTGGCGCATGAATACGGACGCATTCTCGAACAGACCGGCGCTGAACACAGCATTTCATCCGATTGCCCGGCAATCGCCTTTTATGTGCGGCATTACTATCCGGATCTTACGCCGCTTCTTGCTCCGGTGGTTTCGCCCATGGTCGCCACCGCGCGTGTGATCCGCAAACTATACGGCCCGGACACGAAAGTGACTTTCGTCGGTCCGTGCATCGCCAAAAAATCAGAATCACCGGAAATCGACGCCGTACTGACGTTTAAGGAAATCCATAAATTTTTCCGGTTGATGGAAATACGGCCGGACAACGTCATTCCTTCCGATTTCGACGAACCGAAAGGGCATAAGGCGGCGATCTTTCCGGTCACGAGGGGCAAGCTGCATTCGCTCAATAAATCAGACGACATTTGCGAGGCCAACGTGATTGTCGCGTCGGGCCGCGTCAACTTCCGTGAGGCCATTAAAGAGTTCAATGATCACCTTAACCGTTCGCTGCATCTTGAATTGCTGTGCTGCGAAGGCTGCATCATGGGGCCCGGTATGGACACGGAAGGATTGCACTACGTTAAAAAGGCAAGGATCCGGAATTCAGCAGAAGAATGGAAAAATACGCTATAT
>JBBIRG010000272.1:2525-4293 GCA_037441945.1 Bacteroidota bacterium
AATGAATGTTGAGACCTGGAAGCAATTCATGAAGCGGTTTGAAGATCTCGACCTGTCCTGTTCGTTCGAACCGGCTGACCGCCGGATCCCTTTGCCTTCCGCCGATCATATCGAAAGTACGCTGAAATCGATGGGAAAAACGTCCCCGGAAGACCACCTGAACTGCGGAGCCTGCGGCTATGACACCTGCCGGGAACACGCCGTCGCGATCATCGAAGGCCATGCGGAAAATGAAATGTGTCTGCCGTTTACGATCGAAAAACTGCATAAGTCAATCCAGTCCCTGAACGAGACGAACGAGAAGCTCGCGTCCGCCCAGCAGTCGCTGAAGCAGTCCGAGAAATTAGCCACGATGGGACAGCTTTCCGCCGGCATCGCGCACGAGCTGAACAATCCGCTCGGCATCATTACGATGTACAGCAACATTCTGCTGGATGAAGTTCAGGAGAATCATCCGATGAAAAACGACCTGAAGCTGATTGCCGAACAGACCGATCGCTGCAAAAAAATCGTCAGCGGACTGCTGAATTTCGCGCGGAAGAACCAGGTGAAGCACAAGCCCGTGGATATGGCGACGTTTGTCAAGCAAAGCCTCCGGTCCGTCATCATTCCTGAGAACATACGCGTGAATTTCATTTGCAATCTCAGAGATCCGGTCGTGCATGTCGATACGGACCAGTGGATGCAGGTGCTGACGAACCTTGAAAAAAACGCCGTCGAAGCGATGCCCAACGGCGGGGATTTGAACATCTTACTGGGCGAAAACAAAGGACTGGTCGAATTCAACATCAGCGACACGGGATCAGGAATCCGACCGGAAAATATGGACAAACTCTTCACGCCTTTTTTTACGACCAAGCCGATGGGAAAAGGCACGGGGCTTGGACTGCCGCTGATTTACGGAATCGTGAAAATGCACCGCGGACAGATTACAGTTCATTCCAATGCCAATAAAGACAAAGGGCCGACAGGAACCACGTTCCGCATCACGATACCCAGAATTAAAAAAAGCGACACCCCGAAGACCCCGGATACCGTAAAGGCCGTCAAAGAGGAAACATCGGCCGTCTGCTGACCGCAGATAGCCGCAACTCCGGAAATCAAAACATTTTCAGATTAAACAAGAAGCGAAATAATGAAACCGATAAACAGAAAAACAATACTTATTGCGGACGACGATATGGATATTCTCAACCAGCTGTCTGCGCAAATTCAGAACATGGGCTTTAGCGTCATTACCGCCGAAACCCAGAAAGAAGCCGAAAAAATCATTCAGGAACAGAAACCGGACCTCGCGATCTTTGATTTGATGATGGACAATCGCGACAGCGGATTTATCCTGAGCTATACGCTGAAGAAAAAATACCCGGATGTGCCCGTCATTATCGCGACGGCTGTGACGGCCGATACCGGCATCGTTTTCGGACTGGATACGCCCGAACAGAAAAGCTGGATCAATGCCGATCGTTATATCGAAAAAGGACTTCGTCCGGAACAGCTCGAAAAAGAAATCAAAATACTGTTAAACCTTTAGGCAATAGATATGGCAAACTTAAATGTACTCATTGTCGATGACGAGGCGGGAATCCGATCAGGCATTACCCGTGTGCTGTCGAACTTCGCCGTAGATTTTCCGTTCCTGGAGGAAGAATTTACGTTCAGCCTGACTGAATGCGAATCCGGTGAAGAAGCGATGCAGATCATCGAAAGCCGTCCGGTCGATATCGTGCTCTTAGACAACAAGCTTCCCGGAATGGACGGCATTGAC
>JBBIRG010000273.1:0-4272 GCA_037441945.1 Bacteroidota bacterium
GTTCTTTCCGGACGGATAATCGTTCAGACTGTAAAACCAGTACGCGTCTGTTTCTCGGATGACGACCTTTCGTGAAGCGGGGCTGAAAACATGAAAAGGTTTACCTTTGAAAAGATGTCTATCATTCGTTTCAAGATTTAATAAAATAATCGTACCTTTTTCCGGATTGGCAAAATAAAGCTCCGGAAAGACCAGTTCACATTCAGTAAAAATGGAATCATGAATATTCGGTTTATGATCGTTCAGGAAAAGGGTCCGGAGCGGTACCGGATCCCAATGCGGGAATTGCGCCGATAAAGAATCGAAAGAAAATATTCGGACGGCATGGTCCGACAGCATAACTAAAACGGTCGAATCGGATTGCGGGCTGGTAAGCGTGATCCATATTTTTGAAAAACGTTCATGGGAAGGATAATTCAGACGGTCTCTGAAATGATGCCACTCGACCGTATCCGGCCGAACCGCCGCAAGAGATCCGGCGTAATCGTTGTAAACGCTTTTCGGCGGGGGTTTGATGATGTTGGTTAACGAAAGCAGGATAATGACGACGTTAACAAAAACCACGAAACGTGCGAAAGGGGATACCCGCTTAAAAAAACTCATCGTTGCCGAATCCCGTTAAAGCGATTTTTGTTTAGCTTCGTTCCAGAAAACATCCATTTCTTCGAGCGAAGCGTCTTTCATATTCCGGTTATGGTCGCGGAAACTTTTTTCGACATATTGAAATCTTCGGATGAATTTTTCAATGGTTCCCCGCAACGCGTCTTCGGGATTAGCGGGAAGGAACCTCGAAATATTGACGATGGAAAACAACAGGTCGCCGAGTTCTTCTTCGGCTTTTCTCGGATCGTTTTTCAGGTGGGCTTCCTTCAGCTCGTCGATTTCCTCATGCACTTTTTTCCAGACGTCTTCGATGTGTCCCCAGTCGAATCCCACGCGCGACGCTTTTTCCTGGACTCGGCGCGCCCGGACCAGCGCGGGTAAATATTTGGGGACGCCGTCCAGCGCGGATTTCCGCCCGGGCTCGTTCATCTTGATCTGTTCCCAGTTCTCCAGCACCTCCCCGGCGCCGCTGACTTCCGTCGTGCCGAATACATGAGGATGACGGCGGATCAGTTTGTCGTTGATCGCGCGGATTACATCGGCGAGATCAAACCGTCCGTCTTCCTGCGAGATGACCGAATGAAATAATATCTGAAGCAGAAGATCGCCCATTTCTTTTTTAAGGTCTTCATACCGCTGATGATCGATCGACTCGAGCACTTCATAGGTTTCTTCGAGCAGGTACTGCCGGAGCGAATCGTGCGTCTGTTCCTTGTCCCACGGGCATTTCGCGCGAAGTACCCGCATAATGTTGTACAGCCTGCCGAAATGATCGCGGACGGATGATGTCCGCTCGTCGTCGGTGATTTCAATTTTTTCGGTTTGATCCATGCCGGTCATTTTCCCTGCTGTAAAAGATGTTTCATGATTTCATCTTCGTGTTTCTTCCGGTACCGCGCGATGAGTTCACGGTAATTCTTTTTATCGCGTAACGCTGAAAAAGCCGGTTCCTCCTCAATTTTGGAAAACAGCCGGAAGCCCTTCATAAGCAGTTTTTCCAGCCAATCCACGGCAGGATCGTTTTTTTTCTGAATGGCGTAAATCGCGGCTGTCCGGAAAACCGGTTCGGTGGCGGACGTATCCAGCTTCATCTGGACCTGGAATTGCTTCAGCGCGTCGCCGTATTTTTTCTGCCGGTAAAGGATTTCTCCGTAGATGCCGTAAAGCACGGGCAATTCCGTTTTTTGTTGACGCGTAAGGCGCAATCCGGTCAGCGTTTCCCGTTCCGCGTCGGGGAGGTTTCCCTGGCTCAGGTAAAACGCCGCAAGCGACTGTCTCAAAGCGGCGTTGTTGCTATCCAATTCCGCAGATTTTAAAAACGACTGGATAGCCAGATCGGTTTTATTCATCTGATGATACGCGTTGCCCATGTCAATGTAAGCTTCCGTATAATTGGGAAACACGCCGATCGCTTTCCGGAACTGGGCAACGGATTCATCGAACTTTTTTCTTCCGCTGAGCGCTACTCCGTATAAATAATAGGCTTCGGCATTAGGGTACATTCGTATGCTTTTCAGGACGGCTAATTCAGCGTCTACGAACCGGCGCTGCTGAATGAAAATTTTTCCGAGCATAAGCAGCGTCTTCGCGTAACTGTAATGATCCAGCGCCTCATTCGCGTACCTCGTGTAGGCCTGCTGAGCAAGCGACCATTTGCCGAGCCCGTAAAAACCTTCGCCCATCAGGTAATAAAGGCGGGGCACATCCGAACGGATCGTCAGAATGCTTTGGAAATTATGGATCGCCTCGCCGAGTTTGTTGAGGTAATAGATCTGAAGGTAACCCAGAACCGCACGCGACCAGAATTCCTCATCCGAATCCGTTTCGGCTTCCAGGGCGAGGTATTGAAGCGAATCGGCGGCGGCCTGGATCGGTTTTAAATCTTTTTTATTTTTAGCGACCATCGAAAGGATCTGGACGGGATTGGAACGGGTGTTTTCGAATTCGGGACGGAGGATTACGGCTCTTATATATTCGATGACGGCCCGGAAAACATCATTTTGCTGATAGTAAATTCCCGACAGGGTCAGCCGTACGGCACCGTCATCCGGATCGAGCGAGGTAACTTCCTGAAGAAGGCGCAAGGCGTCGGCGTCCCGTTTGCGTTCCTGGTAAAGCCGCGCCAGATTCTTTCTTGCTGTGATTTCTTTAGGATTGACGCGCGCCGCCTTATGAAAATGATCATATCCCGCAACCGTGTCCCCGAGAGAAACCGCGCAGACGCCGAGCAGGTTGTACGCGTCGCTGTTCAAGGAATCCAGTTCAACCGCGCGGCGTCCCTGATAAAGAGCCAGTTCATATTCCTTCGCGGCGTATTCGCAGTATCCAGTCTGGATGACGGCCCGTATATCCTTCGGATTGATTTGAGCGGCTCTCTGATAAAATTTTTTGGCCGCGGCAATCTGGTCTTTATGGTAATAATGAATATCTCCGGCTTCGCGGTACCAGTCCGAGCGCGCGGAATCCAGGCGCATCAGTTTACCGCAGGTTTCCAGGGCAGCATCGTATTTTTTCAGCAATCGCTGAACGCGCGCCAGTTCCACGTAACCCCCGATGAATAGCGTGTCAAACCGTAACGCTCGGGCAATCAGCGTTTCTGCGCTGTCAAGGAATCCGCCCCTTTGCTCATACGAACGAGCCGAATAAAACAACTGCATGGCCTTCATATTTTTTGTAATACCGGTCCGGCTTTTGATGCGTTCGTTGTTTTGTTTGGTGTTTTTCTTAGTAAGTTTCAGGACCTCGGCCATGATATTGTCCGGATAGGTAAAAATATCCTGCAGGCTGATTACGGGTAACATGGATTCGGCGAATTTTAACTGGCCGGATTTAGCGGCATCGTAAACGGTCCACGAGACACGGATAACGCTCTTCGCGTAAGTCAGCGCGCTTACAACCGCGTACTTCGCGCGTGCGGACTTGCATTGCCGCGCCAAGCCATCCGCATCGGGAAGAAGCGTTTGATAATGGGGCGCCTGCGCAATGACATGAAAATCCGGAACAGCAGTTAATCCCCGCGCAAAAAAATCATCATACGCGGCTTTCATCCACAGCATACTGTCCGGAAAAGCTTTATCCGTAGTCACGTGCAGAACCAGGATGGTGTCGCGCGGGGCCGCCTCTGAATTATTTAACGGCCACGACAAGGCCGAAATAATAATAAAAGAAAAGAAAACAGTTTTTTTCATTTTCGTCCTGTTTTTTATTGAATGATCCGGCTGATTCTGGCAAGCGCCGTGTCATACCGGTAGCCGGTGTTCATGTGTCCGTCGTTGAATTCCTCATATTCAAAAGGAATCGAAAAATCTTTCAACCGTTTCGTGAAAATTCTCGCGCCGACATGCAGGTGGTATTCGTCACGGGAACCGCAGTCCAGGAACAATCCGTTGAGTTGTTTCAGCGCGTCGCGGTATCCGGAGCGTTCGATCATTATAACGGGATCGCATTTTTTCCATTCGGCCCATACGTCCGGCCGCCGTTCTCCAGTAATATCGTCAAACGGAAGGTCAAACCCAAAAGATTTATTTTCTGGATTAGGCGAATAGGCGGCTGACATCGCGATGATGTTGATGGCTGTGATCATATCGCCGGATTTTTTCAGCGCTTTGAAAAACGAATCGAGAAATGTTTCCAGACCGCCGTAAGAAGAAACCGCGCTGTAGCATTTGG
>JBBIRG010000274.1:0-3491 GCA_037441945.1 Bacteroidota bacterium
GCTGTTCGGCGACGACGATCCCATCGGACAGATGATCCGCTACGCCGATCGTCCCGGTGAGACGACGAAGAACAATGGCGAGTCGATGGAAATCGTCGGCATTGCGGCGCCGATCCGCGACCAGCTGTTCGATCGCGAGGCGGAGCCGCGGATTGCCGTCCGGGTTGCCGCCGCCGAGTTTGGCCGCGATGGTGATTTCCTTGACAAGACGGCTGAATATCTTGCCTCGCGCCGCGTCGGCTTTGCCTTTTTTATGGCGTATGTTCGCCCACTTGGAATGTCCGGACATAGCTTGTCTCCTGGTTTGATCGGGTCGTTCAGATTGAATTCAGCTTGCAGCCAAACGACCTAATATAATTTTTTTTTCAAATTTTGCAACGGAATTAAAAAACTAAAAAAATACAGACTAAAAAAACAGCGCGTGTTGTGGCTGAACAATCATCTTGTAATGCGATAACCGAATTCATCAACGCTTCCCTGAACGGGCCTGTTCCGCTTTAAGGCTTTGGCCGGTATAGGACGCATCGCATCGCATCACGTCTTCCGGCGTTCCTTCGGCAACGATGGCTCCACCGCCCTCTCCGCCTTCGGGTCCGAGATCAATGATCCAGTCGGCGCGCTTGATGACATCGAGATTATGTTCGATCACGATTACGGTATTGCCTTTATCGGCAAGGCGGTTCAGCACGTTGAGAAGCATTTTAATATCCTCAAAATGCAGGCCGGTCGTCGGTTCGTCGAGAATATACAGCGTGTTGCCGGATGATGTTTTCGAGAGTTCCTCAGCGAGTTTCACGCGCTGGGCTTCCCCGCCGGAGAGCGTCGTCGCCTGCTGTCCAAGGTGAATGTAATCTAATCCGACGTCATGCAAGGTCTGCAGTTTTCGCTTGATTTTAGGGATCGCGTCAAAAAACGCGAGAGCCTCTTCAACGGTCATTTCCAGCACGTCGGATATTGTCTTGTTCCGGTAGGTGATCTCAAGCGTTTCCCGGTTGTACCGTTTCCCGCCGCAGGTTTCGCAGATCACGTACACGTCGGGAAGGAAATTCATCTCGATCCTGCGCAGTCCGCCACCCTGGCAGTCCTCGCATCGTCCTCCCTGCACGTTGAAGCTGAAGCGCCCGGCTTTGTATCCGCGCATTTTTGATTCCGGCAATCCGCTGTATAAATCACGGATCAGAGTAAACAGATTCGTATAAGTCGCCGGATTGCTGCGTGGCGTCCGTCCGATCGGCGACTGGTCGATATCGATGATCTTGTCGATATGTTCCAGTCCATCGATTTTTTTATAGGGCAGCGGTTTGAGATTCGACTGGTAAAAATGGCGCGATAAAATCGGATACAGCGTTTCGTTGATCAGGGAGCTTTTTCCGGAACCGCTGACGCCGGTGATGCCGATGAATTTTCCGAGCGGGATCCGGCAACGGACATTTTTAAGGTTATGCCCGGCAGCGCCGGTGAGCGTGATGAACTTTCCGCTTCCCGTTCTTCGTTGCTCATTCACCGGAATTTCAGAGGGATTATTAAGATGCAAAGCGGTCAGGGAATGCTCGTGTTTTCGGAAAACGTCCGGTGGACCCGCGGCGACCACTTCTCCGCCGAGCCGTCCCGCGCCGGGCCCCAGATCGATGATATGATCCGCATGCTCCATGGTTTCCCGGTCATGTTCCACGACGATCACCGTGTTGCCCAGATCGCGTAGTTCCGCCAGCGATTGGATCAGCCGCCGGTTGTCCCGGTGATGCAGGCCGATGCTCGGTTCGTCTAGCACGTAAGTGATCCCGACAAGCTGGGAGCCGACCTGCGTCGCCAGCCGTATCCGCTGGGATTCCCCGCCGGATAGAGTCCGCGAAGTCCTGTTGAGCGTCAGGTAATCCAGCCCGACTTTCAGGAGAAAACCAAGGCGCTCGCGGATTTCCTTTAATACCGGTTCCGCGACGGGCATCAGCCTGGGCGGCAGTTGAACCCCGCCGAAAAAGTCAAGCGCTTTGCCGAGCGCCCATTGCGTCACGTCAAATACGGAAGCGCCGCCGATTTTATACGATAACGCCTGCTGATTCAACCGGCCGCCTTGGCACGACGGACAGACCTTCTCGCTCATAAATGATTCCGTCCATGCGCGGATCGTCTCCGACGATGTGTCTTCGTAGTAATGCCGCAGAATGCCGATGACGCCCAGAAATTTACCGTTGTAATTTTTTTTCCGTCCGCCCGAATAATAATAAAAATCGTGTTTCTCGGCGCCCGTGCCGTTCATCAGCGCGTCGTAGCATTTTTCGGAAAGTTTTTTAATCGGCGTATCGGCGGTAAATCCGGATTTTTCGATGATGCCGAGTATCTGCAGGTAATACCATGTCTCGGTTTTGGGATTATTGTACGGCGCGATGGCGCCTTCGTCGATGGACAGATCGTCGTTGGGCACGATCAGCTCGTCGACGTCCTCGACCCGGACGGGAACCGGATCCAGCTCGCGCAGGACGCCGAGCCCTTCGCATGCCGGGCACGCGCCGTACGGGCTGTTGAACGAGAACATCCGCGGAAACGGCTCGTCGTAACTTATCCCGCACGCTGAACAAGCGTAATGGCGGCTGAGCGGTATTTCGGCGGATTTGCCAGCAGCTGCGCTTTCCGTAACGAGGATCAGAGAACCTTCGCCGAGTTCCAGCGCCTGCTCAACGGATTCGATAAGCCGCTGATCGGCTTTATCGCCTAAAGTGAGCCGGTCGACAACGACTTCGATGTTATGCATTTGATAACGCGAGACCTGCGTCACTTGTTCAAGTTCTTTCATCGCGCCGTCGACGCGGACGCGGATAAAACCGCTTTTTCGCAGTTTCTCAAACAGTTCGCGGTAATGTCCTTTCCGCGCGCGCACTACCGGAGCGAGAATCTGGATTTTCGATTTCGCGCCGATTCTCACGACCGTATCGATGATCTGGTCGCGCGATTGGCGCATGATTTCCCGTCCGCATGAATAACAGTATGGCGTCGCGGCTTTGGAATACAGAAGGCGGAGAAAATCGTAAATTTCGGTGACCGTACCCACTGTTGAGCGCGGGTTGTGGCTCGCGGATTTCTGTTCAATGGAAATCGTCGGGCTCAGTCCGTCGATGAAATCCACGTCGGGTTTTTCCATCATATCGAGAAACTGGCGCGCATACGCCGACAGCGATTCGATGTAACGGCGTTGCCCTTCCGCGTAGATTGTGTCGAACGCGAGCGAGGATTTTCCCGATCCGGATAATCCTGTAATGACAGTCAGCGTATTCCGCGGAATGTCAATATCGATATTTTTCAGATTATGGACTCGCGCCCCGCGTATCACGATCTTTTCATCGCGCGCCTGTCCCGCCGCGGCTTCGGGTTCGTTCGGATTGATCATGCTTTGCCTTTCATTGCGGACGGAAAATACACGCAAGCGGAGTGAATATCAAGCGTGAAAAAAAAATCCTGACCGTTGGATCAGGATTTTCAAAAGAATAAATAAATTC
>JBBIRG010000274.1:3512-4266 GCA_037441945.1 Bacteroidota bacterium
CAGGAACGAGGCGGCAAATCGGTGGCCCTCGGATCGCGCGCGGTCAACGTTGATGAGAATTTGTGATTTGTTGTTTTTCATCGTCAGTGAAACGGATACGGTTCCGTTTTCGTAATATTCGGGGACGCCTGAGATCGAAAGTATTTTGCCGGAGGTAAAAACCTTCCGGAGCTTGTTGGTTTTTACACCTGGGCAGATATAGGCGACCTCGTATCCTTTCCCGTTACTGCTGATGAAATCATCTGCCGATATTAATTGTGTTTTATCGAGTTTGTTCCTCGTAAAAGCGTCCTGGATGGCCGTTCCAGCGCCGTCGGAGGGCTCCACAATCGCGATTTTCGGGTTCGCCGCGTCGCTCACCGACAAAGAATAACTCAGGATTTTCTTGAATAACTGAGCCTGTACATGAACAGGTACGGGCGTATCCTGCGCGAAAACGGCTGCACTCAGAAAATTTACTGCCGTCATTATAACGCCGGAAAGTAAAAAGCGGGATAAAATAAGCTTCATGATCATGCTTTACTTTTATCAAAAAATTCAGCGCTTTTGCCTTACTTTCATGAAATAAAATTCTGATTAGGCAAAATCGCTTGTTATTACTGTACATTATATGTATATCCCCTGAAAAATGAAAGTAAATTTAAAATATACGTGAACATACTGATAAAAAACGGTACTGCCATTTTTTCCTCTTTGAAAACCGGTGAATATTTGTTATAAGGACACCTCTAAAAATTACCTTTCAAACTTATGT
>JBBIRG010000275.1:0-4258 GCA_037441945.1 Bacteroidota bacterium
AATCATCAAAATCTAGTTAATGGTAATGGTTAATCATGATTCAAGCCAACCCCGGAAACGACCGGTAAAAATGGCCCAGTGAAAATGGGCTTTTCGAAATTTGCATATCAGCAATGACAATAAACAACCTACTATCGGTCTTATGAATAAATATCCGACATTTATAATAGAATATTGATGTATTTTCAATACTCTGCCCATTCCCCTGCCATAACTCTGGGCACGATTGATGCTTTTTGAATTATAATCAGGTACCGGATTCGGGTGATAGGCGAATATTTCATTGTTATAATAAATGGACAATCCTTTATTTAAAGTCCGTATTAAAAAATCAACTTCCTCCGCTGATCCCCATGGTGTACCTGAGCCGACACCTAACTGTTCATCAAATCCAGATACTGATTCTATCACATCTTTTCGTAAAAATATAGTATAGGAGGTTGCACGTATCCAAACGTTTTTCTTCGTAATAATACCGGCTTCTTGAGACCAGCGCTGCATTGACATGTTACCGTTCTCATCAATGCTTCGGCCAGTTAAACCCGAAAAAGTGGTATTGACGCTGAACCATTGTTGTACGCGCTCGAGCAACACAGGCGGATACCAGCAATCATCATCCGGAAATGCAATGATGTCACCGGTTATATGCTTTAAACCAACATTTCTTGCTTTGGAGAGTCCTTTTTCTGAGTAAAGATGCTGTATCGGAAATAATTTATTAAATGAATTTAAGATGAGCACTAATCGATCATCTGTATTTTGGTCTATTACGATCAACTCAAAATTCTTATAACTTTGATCTTGTAATGACTTTAAAAAACGTACCAATTCTTCTGTACGTCCTATTGTAGCAAGAACCAGAGAAAATTTCAATTGCACACCTCGCTGATTAGACGCTCCCATTGCGGAATAATATCGTGATAAGAAAAATGTTGAACCCGATTTTTACTCAAATCGCAATATTGTTTTTGTAAAACCTTATCAGAAAGTAATTTGATTACCGCATCTGCAATTGTATCTGGATTATCCGGTGAAACTAACATTCCGTAAATACCATTATCAAGGATCTCACCCGGCCCAGAAGGGCAGTTTGTTGATATAATTGGTATTCCCGCGGCCATAGCTTCAAGCAAAACCATTCCAAATCCCTCATTCCGGGAGGATAAAATAAAAACTGTTGCTTTTTTCATATAGTCAATCGGATTTGGAACAAAACCGGGTAAATAAACTGTTTCTTGAAGTGATAGTTTCTGTCTGAGATTTTCGAGATTTTTTCTTTCGGGTCCTTCACCGAGAATCAATAGATTGTGCTGAAGTCCTTTCTGTAAAATTTTTGCATGAGCTGATAGTAGTATATCAAAACCCTTTTCTTGCGACAATCTTCCAACAGCTATAACAACTGGAAATGAAAATGCGCGTTCAGTCCATTCTTGCATCAGAAGATTTTTTTGATATAGGGATTCATCGAAAATATTATATATAACTTTCCAGTTTGTCACATCCGCTTTTGGAATCCATTTAATCATGTTTTCCCGAATACCATTGGATACAAAGACAAGTATTTTTAAATACCGATAGATAAGTTTTGCAGTTAGCCGCCTATTCATTTTCATCGGTTTAATATAATCGGATATTGATACATGCACCATTCCAATTGCAGGCTTTCTGAATATTTTTCCGGCGAAATAGGCAAGATAGGTTGAAGTCAGTTCAAGACCTCCGATCAGCAAATCCTGGGACCGGGCTGTTTTCATGAATATGAATAAAACCTGAAATATCTTAAACCGTAATCTTCCTTTGTCCGTACCACAAACAATCCGGACATGGCTTGGCACCTCCTGCCAGTATACACCTCCTTCCCTTTTGAAAAGGAAAAGCGTTAAGGCATAGCGGTTCGGATCTAAATAACGCATTACGGATAATACTACTCGTTCAGCGCCTCCGCCCTCAAGACTTGGAAGAATAAAAAGTATTTTTTTCATGTCATATTGATTTGTATTGAACTCACCATGATCAAAACCCGCCACGGTACCCCCGAATCAGTTCACGATCACTCAAAACGGTTTCAGATTTGCGACCCATAAAATAATAACCTGAGGCAGCATCAAGGGCGCTCTTTTTATCTTTTAAGACGTAATCAAAATATTTTAAAGGAAATGCGGTTATGTCGGAAAATAAATTCGCGAGTCTTCTCAGAACTTTTGATGTAAAAAAACTCAGTAAAAAATATTTATAAGACCAGGCCAACGCCATCCCCGGACCACAAACCAATCCACTGTCCTCTTCCTTAAAATGTCGGAACAGTCGCCGGTGACCAAGAAATGTAAAACGGGTAAAATCATATTCCCTGCCGTGAATTTGCTGAATAAATGGCGTTTCAGCATATACCCATCCCTCAGGATTCAGCACTCTGTAAATTTCACTGACACTACGGTACGGATCAACAACATGCTCGAGTACCGCCTGAACGATCACCCCGTCGAATGAGGCATCCGCAAAGGGAATATCATGAGAATCGCATATGATCATTGTTCGCGGACCAAATGACACATCGGTTTCAATAAAAGTGACCCCTGGTATCGATATAATTTCTGATATTCCCTCTCCCAGAATACTTCCCCCTAATACCAGTATTCGCGGTGAAGGAGTTTGAACAAATAATTTATTTATGAATTGTCTGTAGTTTACTTTACTTTTGACATTATTGTTAATATCGGGAATGAGTTGACGTATTCTGCGTATAAATGTCCGTTTTTCAGAAATATTAAAAAATAAATCTCGCTGGTGAATAAAGTCTTCAAATGTAAACACACTATTCTGCTCATTAATAAGACACGGTATACCGTTGATCACAGGAAATTCAGTGCCGCATCCATGATTAATGCATTTTATATTGGAAGATTGAGAATCGATTTCAATTGCATTGTTGCAAACCGGGCATCGAAGAATTTCAAATAATTCTTGAATGATTTTAAATTTCAACATTATTTAAAATTTTTCGTTAGGACTAAGTTTGAAATTTTGACGCATTAATTAATTCTTTATCTATAAGACTGTATGAAAAACATACTATTGTATCACTTTGAATGCATAATACAAAAAAATCAAATTAAATCAAACAATAAAGCCATTCATAACTTGAAAATCTTCTGTTGAAAATTTGCAATTAAGAAAATTTATTAAGATATTTAACATTATATTTGAGGTTTAATGGAATAAAATGAAAAAAGCGTTCATTCATGATAATTTTTACATTTCAGGCGGCGCTGAGAAAGTTATCGAGTCATTTACCAATATCTGGCCTGATTTTGATTTCTTCAGCCTGATCGATTTTCTGAACGAAAATGACCGCCGGGTCATCCTAAAAGGAAAATCTGTCACAACCAGCTTTATTCAGAAACTACCCTTCGCAAAGACAAAATTCCGGAATTATCTGCCGCTTTATCCCCTCGCCATTGAATCATTGGATCTTTCAGAATACGAATTGATTTTATCGAGTTCATCCGCGGTCGCAAAGGGTGTCATCACACGTTATGACCAGATCCACATTTCATATGTTCATTCACCCATGCGATACGCCTGGGATCTGAGCTATGAATACCTGAGGGAAAGCGGTCTTGACAAAGGCATGAAAGGATCCATCGCGAAATATTTTCTGCATAAAATACGCGCCTGGGATGCCAACACAGCTCACCGTCCTGATTATTATATCGCAAACTCGAAGCATATAGCCCGCAGAATTAAAAAAATATATAATAAGGAATCCGTTGTCATTTATCCTCCGGTCGATACAGCCCTGTTCACTCCCTCTGAAAAAAAAGACGATTATTTTATAACAGCCTCAAGAATGGTGCCTTACAAGAAAATTGATCTCATCGTCGAGGCTTTGGCGGGTACGCAACACCGTCTTTTGGTTGTCGGCGATGGACCTGAAATGAAAAAAATCAAGTCCAAATCATCGGCCAATATTGAGTTTTTGGGGTACGTTCCCCGAGAGCAAATGAACGATTTGTTCGGCCGGGCCAAAGCCTTCATATTCGCCGCGGAAGAAGATTTCGGAATCGTCCCGATTGAGGCGCAAGCCTGCGGCATACCGGTGATCGCCTACGGCCGGGGCGGCACACTTGAAACAGTCATTGGTGATGCTACTTATAGCGGCAGGGTTGAAACGCATCATACCGGGATCTTTTTTAATCAACAGACTCCCCGATCACTGATTGACGCGGTCAACCTGTTTGAAAAAAATTCGGAAAAATTT
>JBBIRG010000276.1:0-4248 GCA_037441945.1 Bacteroidota bacterium
CAGGCCAAATCAGCCTATTCGGTCATTGCGGCACGATTCCCTAAAACCAAAATTTATCCCGCCGCGCTTTATGAAACCGGCATGTACGCTTACCGTGAAAAAAAATACGCGGATGCAATGACTGTGTTTGAATCCGTCATCAAAACCGAACTCGGTTCCCGTACGATTAAAAACAACGCCCGGATCCGAATCGGCGATATGCATTTTCAAAGCGGACAGTACGACAAAGCGGTTTCAGCGTATAAAAAAAATCTTGAATCCGGAACCGACTCAGCCACCGCGGTTGAAACCCGCTTTAAACTGGCTCTGGCGTATGAATACGGAAAACAGTACCGTTCGTCGGTTGAGCACCTGACTTTTATCACCGATTCTCTAATGGATTTTAAAAAAGATTCTCTACTGATCGCGCTCGCCTATATCCGCCTGGCCAAAAATCTCGCAGAAATGAATAAAAACCAGGAAGCGCTGAATTACTATAAATATTTTACCGACAACTTCCCCCGCTTTCCGGGGATCGACGGAGTTATCCTGAAAAAAATCTCGTTATTACTGGAAGGCATACAGGATTATAATGAAGCGACACACCAGCTTGAAATTTTTATCAGCCAGTATCCGCGAAGCCGGAATATTGATTATGCCTATCTTCTCCTTGGCCGCGTTTACATCCGGAACAACCGGATCGAAAGAGCCGTCGACCTTCTGGAATCATTCCGTTATAAATTTCCGGGTAGCCGCTATCATGACCAGGTACGGCGTGAATTAGAGAATATCCGCCAATATCACTCCGTTAATAACGAATCAACTGTTGAAAATATCATATCGCTGTTAGGCCAGCTGATCGAGGGTAAGTCCAAGGATGAACTGGAACTGAGATACGGAAAATTATTTTTTTACCAGCTGAAAAACTACAAGGATGCTATACCCATATTCAAGAAAATCCTCATCCGCACGCGCGAAAAGGAAACAGCTGATGAAGTCAACTATTATACAGCGCTTTCTTACGATCTCCTGGCGCAGAAACAGCAATCCCCTCTCAGTGACAGCGCGTTTGCCTATTACAAAAAGCTCAATGCGAGCCGCTACGCAGACAGGGCCCAGATGCGCATCACTGAAATGAACCTTCAATCCATCGAAGGTACGGATGAGCATGATTTTAAAGCAAAAATGCATTATACCAACTGGCTGGAACGCTTTCCGGAAAGCCCGTTCCGCGATCTGGCTCTGATCCGTCTCGGGACAGTCTTATTCCGTTTAAATGAAATCAAAAACACCGAACCGGCCGATACTGCGTCGGGCGGGAAAAAAACGCCGATAAAAGATGCCCGCGACACCATCGCGTTCCGCATTCCCGTTTACTCTGCGATGTCCTGTTTTGATGAAATCATACGGCAGCATCCGAAAAGTGAATGGGTGGATGACGCTTTTTTTTACAAGTCACTCTGTTATGACCGGATCCGGCAAAATGCGGAATCGATGAAGCAACTGCAGAATTATCTTTATCTCTATCCTCGGGGCGAACATGCCGCGCAGGCCAAGTTTCATCTCGCGCGCCTGAAAGAACAAAGCGGTGATCCTCAGTCAGCAATCGCCGTTTATGAAGATCTTCTGAATAATTTTTATTACTCGGCCTATGCCGACAGCGCCGCCCAGGGAATCGGGCACGCTTACGTATCCGCGAAAAAATTCAAGGAAGCCGTCGCAGCTTACGAAAACAGCCGAAAATACAACACCGATGAATACGGCGCAGTCGATATACTCAGCGAAACCGCTTCGCTACATTCCTTTGCCGATTATCAGCTCGGTTTTTCGCATCATCAGCTTGGCAACCAGAGCCGGGCGGTTGAATTTTATGAAAAATACCTCTTCCCGGATTATCAGGGATCGGCGGCGCATAAGGCGTTATGGGCGCTGGCGGAAATTTATTCCTCCCGCAAAGAATACCCGAACGCCATCCGCTACTATACGCTGATTACCGAGCGTTTTCAGGAAACGGATATCGGTTTCCAGGCCATGAACCGGATCGCGGAAATCCATTTTAGCAACGAGCTGTATGCGGAAGCTAAAAAAGCCTTCCTGAAGCTGAGCGAACTTTCAAAAGCGGTGAACGCCCAGATGGTTTACGACGCGAAAGTGATCGTCTGCACCTACCGGCTCGGCCAGGTTGCGCAGACCAGCCAGCTGGAAAAACAATTCGAAAAAAAATATGAAAAGGAAAAAGGCTCAAGAATCTTGCTCCAGAATTTCAACGCCGAGTTTTTGTTTGAACTCGGGCGTTATTACCAGTATACCCTGAAAAATTATGATCTCGCGTCGAAAACCTATCAGCGACTGACTGACCAGTACCGCGCATCGGATATTGTTCCGGAAGCGCTGTTTCAGCTGGGTGTTATCCGGTTTGGCCAGGGAAAAAGCAAAGAAGGATTTGATATTTTTCAGCAGGTCATTCAGCGTTATCCGGACAGCGACATTATTCCCGGCGTTTATCTGCGCCTGGCTGTCGAGGCATTCAAACTGGAGCAGGTTCAGACCGCCATCGAATCCGCCAAATACGCCCTTCAGCATCCCAAACTGAAACCATCAGACGCGCGGGTGGGAACCGATTTTCTTATCAAAATCTATAAAACGGTCGGCTATTATGAAAACGCGCTGGTGCTGATACAGCGGTATATCGAACAATTCCCCGACGATGATCCGGGCAACCTGATGTCCAAGCGCATCGATATCGGGATCATGCACCGCAACCTGAAATCGTATGACCGCGCGATTGAGCACCTGAAGGACCTGATGAAAATATCCACCGGTGAAGACGAAGCGGAAATCCAGTATCACATCGCTCAGACGTATTATGAACGCGGGCAGTTCCAGCAGGCGCTTATTGAATTCCTGCGGATCCCCTACCTCCAGTTGGGCTCGAAATTCGACTGGGCAACCGCTGCAAAGAGCCAGGCGGCTGAGTGTTATGTCAAACTGGAACAGTATCCGGAAGCGGCCCGCATTTATGAAGATATCATTAAAACGCACGGCCAGGCCAGTGAATACGGTCTGTTCGCGAGACAGCGCCTGACCGAAATCAGGAAATTCATAAAATAACCGATGAATACTGTGCAACCAACGCCGCATTTTCTCAGAAACGCAAAAAGTGTTGCGGTAAACGCCGCGCTGATGGCCGGCCGCATTATCTCGTCCTATACAGGAAAAAACCTTTCCGTCGAAAAAAAACAACAGCATGATTTTGTCACACAGGCCGATAAGGAATCCGAAAATGCTATTATCAAAACGATACGCCGGGCTTTTCCTGACCATGACATACTAGCCGAAGAATCAGGCCTTCACAAACATTCCTCAGTTTACCGATGGATCATCGATCCCTTGGACGGAACGACCAATTTCATCCACGGCCTGCCTCTGTACTGCGTGAGCATTGCGTTGGAAATCAGCGGTGTCATAACTGTCGGCGTCGTGAATGAACCCATACGCAAGGAATTATTTACGGCGGTCTCCGGTCAGGGCGCCTACCTGAATGGAAAACGAATCCGTGTATCGGATTGCGGCGATCCTTCACGGGCGCTTCTCGCCACCGGTTTTCCTTACCGGGATTATTCGATGGTTGAAAATTATCTTCAATTATTCAAATATTTCATAACACATTCCGCCGGGGTGCGGCGCCCGGGATCCGCCGCGCTGGATCTATGTTATCTTGCTTGCGGCCGCGTCGACGGATTCTGGGAACTGTTCCTGAATCCCTGGGATGTCGCCGCCGGCTCTATTATCATCACCGAAGCCGGAGGATCATTGTCCGATTTCAATGGCGGAAAAAATTACATCTATGGAGGAAATATCATCGGTTCCAATAATCACCTGCATCCATGGATGATTGCGGCTGCCCGTGATTATTTCAGCGAACATATGAACCTGTTAAGCAACCCGAAGCCTGACCGTGAGTAAAAAACGAATTTAGATTCCTGACAATCAGATTCCGGGCGTTCAAATCAGCGATTGTCTTTTAACTTGATAATAAAGTTAAATTTATTTATCATTAAATTTTGTTACGAAACTGATACTTATAAAGAATAATCAAGGAGAACTAATTTGAACCAGGCGCTGTATCTATTATGGATCATGGGCGGAAATCCTTCCGGAGAACAGGGCGGCGGAAATCCGCTGTTAAGTTTCTTACCGTTTATTTTAATCATTGTGGTCATCTATTTTCTGATGATACGTCCCCAGAAGAAACGCCAGCAAGAACGC
>JBBIRG010000277.1:0-3994 GCA_037441945.1 Bacteroidota bacterium
GATAAACTCGACATGAAAGAAATCAAGGCATCCGCCGAGGCGGGAACCGGATATTTCAAGAAATCCTGGGATCGGCAGGATATCAGGAGTTCGATGGGTAAGGTGACGCTCGATAAAAAAGACGAGGGTGTGGCTTGGGGCGCGCTGTACTGGCAATATTTCGAAGAACTCGATAAAATAACGCCTCATGAAACACCGCTGAAATTAACCAAGAAACTGTTCATCCAGCGAACGACGGACAAGGGTCTGGTATTAGAGCCGATCACCGGAAAAAATAAAATTCAGGTCGGCGATGTGGTGGTAGTCCGGATCGAACTGCGCGTAGACCGGGCGATGGAATACGTTCACATGAAAGACATGCGCGCCGCGGGATTCGAACCGGTCAACGTCATCTCGCGTTACAAATGGCAGGACGGCCTCGGCTATTACGAATCTACGAAAGACGCGTCCACGAATTTCTTTATCTCCTGGTTGCCCAAAGGTACGTTTGTGTTTGAGTATTCCCTGCGCGCGACGCTGAGAGGCGATTTCCAGAACGGCATCACCACAATCCAGTGCATGTACGCGCCGGAATTCACCAGCCACTCGGAAGGCGTGAAGGTGAAAATTGAATAATAAATTAAATTGCTTATGGGATTTACTGGAAAGGCCGCCACAACATTTTCGTGTGTTTTGCGTATCAATAATAATATGCGGTTATTCTGTTCCGGAACCGGAAAAGGTTGACTTTGTATAAGGTTCTGTTTACAATGTCAGCCGTTGTAAAAACGAAATGAAGTTATGTCAACGACGGAATGTTATAACTTTCTGCAGTCGAAAATATCCCGGCTTCGCCGCCGTGAAAACGCGATTGATTTTCTGAAAGGCGCCCTGGTTTTTTCGGGATCAGTAGCGCTGATCCTGATTGCCGATGTTCTGATCGAAAGTATTTTCATTCTTCAGCCTCCGGAGCGATGGGTTTTGGTTATCGTGAACCTTCTGCTGTTCTCGGGGGGATTCGTTTACTACCTTCTCTTGCCCGCGGCACGGTGGTCGGGACGGTTACGGTCGTATAACGACCGCGATTTAACCGACGCGGTCGGGCGTACCTATCCCGAACTGAAGGACCGCCTGACTAACGCGATGGAACTTTTCCGTCAACCCGATCAATGGAAGGCGCGGGTTTCCGGTGAACTGGCCTCTGCTTACCTGAAGCAGGTCTATGACTGTACCGAGCCTTTAGATTTCGGACGCGCAGCCGCCGTGCGGAGGATTTATCCGCCGGTCCGTTTTTTTCTCATATCGGTATCGGCTTTTTTACTGACGCTGATCCTGTTCTTTTCTTCCGTCACTTCCGCTTTGGGACGCCTGCTTCATCCAAATGAGTTTGTATTGCCGGCTATACCATATGAATGGGTGATTACGCCTGGAAATGCCGAGATTCTCTACGGACAACCGGCGGAAATAAAAATAGCCGTTCGCGCGATGCGATCGGACGCTGCGATTCCGAACCGGATTTCCGTTTTCACAAGACCCGACGGCGTAGAGCAGTTCCGGGAGGAAATCATAAGGCATGACAGCGCCGGTTATTTTTCATACACCGTTCCCGGCTGCCGGCAGGATTTCGACTATTACGCGGAAGCAACCGAGAGATCATTCGGCAAGGCGGTTACCGTCCGGTCGGATCCATACCGGGTTACAGTCATCAAACGCCCGTCAGTCAAGCGTCTGCAGGCGGAATTAGCCGCTCCCGCCTACACCCGCTCGGGCGTCCGTGAATTGGACGAAAATGCCGGGGATATCATCGCGCTGAAAGGCACGCGCGTCACGTGGCGCATCGAATCAACCAAACCGCTTCGTAAAGCCGAAGTCTTTTTTCACGACAGTGCGGCAATTCCTATGACGGTCAGTTCCTTTACGTCTCTGAAAGCGGAATGCGCGTGGATCCTCAGCCGTTCCGGTCGTTATCATTTTGTACTGACCGATACTTCCGGCGTAACATCCTCCGATCCGATCGAGTATCCGGTAACAGCGATTCAGGATGAATATCCGGTCATCCGTCTGCTGGATCCCGAAAAAGATATTGATATCACGGAATCCATGCTCGTCAGTATGACCGGCGACGTGCAGGACGATTTCGGATTTTCTAAACTGCAATTGAAATTTAAACTTGATGCCACCAAAGGTTTCCTCCCGCCGCAGGAAACCTATCGTTCGCTTGATCTCACATTCCTTCTGCCGGCCGGAGCGACGCAATCCACCGTACAGTACACCTGGAGCCTGGATAAACTGAACCTGATGCCGGAAGACGTCATGAGTTTTTATCTGGAAGTCGCGGATAACGACGCCGTCAGCGGGCCGAAATCCGCGCAAACCGCGATCCGGCGCCTACGGTTTCCGTCGCTTGCCGAAATGTTCGAGGAAGCCAACCAGCAGCGGGATCAAGTGTTCGATAAAACGGAAGACCTGATCAAAGCCGCGGATGAAGTTAAAAAGGAACTGGAGGAACTGAATAAAGACCTGATCAAGAATAAAAAATTAGAATGGAAAGAACAGGAAAAAGCCCGGCAACTGATCGAAAAACAGCAGAAGATGCAGAAGGAAATCGACGAAGTTAAGAATCAGGTGCAGGAAATCACCAAAAAGCTGGAAGAAAACAAACTGATCTCAAAAGAGACGCTGGATAAGTACCAGGAACTTCAGAAACTCTTATCGGAAATCTACAATAAGGATTTCCATGACATGATGCAGAAGCTGCAGCAGTCGATGAAGCAGAATCTCGATCAGAAAAAAATCAAAGACGCCATGAAGCAAATGCAGACGGACCAGGAGTCGCTTAAGAAAAACCTCGACCGTACGGTGGAACTGCTCAAGCGGATCAAAGCCGAACAGATGTTCGACCAGCTGAAAAAGGAAATGGAAGATCTCATCCGCCGGCAGGAACAGGTCAATGCGGAGAACGCGAAAAACCCGTCCAAAGATACGCGCGAATCGCTGTCCAAAGAGCAGAAACGGATCGAGGAATCGGTGAACCGGATGCAGCAGCAGTCCGAGGACCTGAAATCGCTGGTGAAAGATATTGACAAGCAATATAAAACCGACGAATTAGACAAGGTTATTCAGCAGATGAAAAGCGGGATGATGCAGAACAAGATGCAGAAATCTTCGCAAAGCATGAAAAGCAATCCTTCCGCCTCAAAAGAGGAGAAACAGAACCAGGAATCGGTCATCGATGATCTCAAATCGCTGTCTCGTCAGATGAACAAAGCGCGCGACGAATACCGGAACCAGCAGGACGAAAAGATCATGGCTGCGATGCGAAAAATTGTTTTCGATCTGCTCGAATTATCGCAGCAGCAGGAAAACCTGATCACGGAGACACGAAACACGCCGCTGTACGGAAACCGTTTGCCGGAGATCGTGCGGAAACAGGGCGATATACGCTCGGGCCTGTCCGGCGTCACCGATCAACTGATCGTGCTGTCCAACCAGACGTTTTTTGTTACTTCCACGCTGGGCAAGACTATGGGACGCGCGCTGACGGGTATGAATGAATCGGTTCGTTCATTGGAGGAACGGAGCACGTCGGCGGGGTCGAATCACCAGAACACGGCCATGGTCGCGATCAACGATGCGGTGAAACTTCTGATGCAGAGCATGAACCGCATGCAGCAGGGCCAGTCGGGCACAGGTCTTCAGCAGATGATGGACGATCTCCAGCAGATGGCCGGCCAGCAGGGAAAGATCAATGACGGCACGATGCCCTTCGCGCAGGGTCAGGGACAGGACGGCAACGAAGGCCAGATGTCGCTGGAACAGCAGGCAGCGCTCGGTCGCATGATGGCTGAACAGCAGGCGCTGCGCGAAGCGCTCGGACAGATGAGCGACCAGCTGCAGGGACAGGAATCGCTCAAGGGACAGCTGGATAAAATGGCGAAAGAGATGGACGAAGTGATCCGCGACATGAAGAACAAAAACGTCAGCCGCGAAACCATCCGCCGCCAGCATCAGATCC
>JBBIRG010000277.1:4008-4235 GCA_037441945.1 Bacteroidota bacterium
CGAGCCGTTCCATGCGTGAAAGGGAATACAGCGAAAAACGAAAGGGCGAAACCGCGAAAGATTACCTTTCGAAAAGCCCCGGCGAACTGCCGGACAACCTGACTGACCGCAAAAACTTGCTCCGGCGGGATTTGCTGAAATCTCTGAAAGAAGGTTACGCTAAGGATTATGAGGAGCTGATCAAAATGTATTTCGAGGCGCTCGGTAATGTTGAGGTGAAGCAATAA
>JBBIRG010000278.1:0-4223 GCA_037441945.1 Bacteroidota bacterium
ATTGTTCAGCACGATGCGGGTGGCGTCACGCTTTGGCGTGATGCGACCCCCTGCTCCCAAAACAGGTGCCCCGCCAGGGCGGGGCCACACCCCGGACTGTATAGGTCACATGGTTATTAAATTCAAATTATCAAGAATAATATTTTCTGGGTTTATCAGGGATTGTTACCTTTTTGTAATCCTCAAAAAATCGTTTTGCGCCGCGTTTTTTTATCTTTCGCTCCAGCGCAACTGCTTCGGATTTCGTTTTGCAATCTTTCGACTAGATCGGCATCCGCGTTATGCATTTGTTTTATAAAAAGAAAATCTGTTGGCGCAAGTTCATTACTTGTCTTATATTATAAATATTCTCCTCATTCTCTACTTTACAAATAAAAAATATTATCGTATGATATCATTGAACGATTACATATTCTTTACGGAGATTTTTGTGAAATTAAAAATGATCCTCCTGATCGCAATACTGGCTTCGTATCAGGGCATTATCGCCCAGGAAGCCCGTTTAATGAGATATCCAGACATTTCGGATGATGGCGCTATTATTTTTACTTATGAAGAAGACTTATGGCTTCTGAAATCCGGATCAGCGGATGCTCAGAGACTGACGCGTCATCCCGGAAACGAAACGCAGGCGAAGTTTTCGCCGGACGGTAAAAAGATAGCTTTCATCGCTGGATATGAAGGTTATAGTGACCTTTACGTGATGTTACTGGTAGATTTGAAACCCGTACGGATTACTTATTCCAATGGTGGTGTTCATATCATGGACTGGTCGAATGACGGGCAATTTATCTATTACACGGCTTTTTTACGCATGTCACATGAATTGTTCCGTGTACCGTCAAAGGGCGGGTATTCCGAGCGTATACCAGTAGGAAAAGCCTGGCAGGCGGCTGTAAACGGCAATCAAATTGTCTATAACCCGTCATCGGCTGATAATATGAACTGGCGCGGCTATCGTGGCGGTCAGCAGCCGGATCTTTTCCTTGCGGATCTGTCCGGAAAATCTTTTACGAAACTCACCGACTGGGAGGGATATGATTGCAGTCCTTTGTTTATGGGCAACCGGCTGTTTTTCCTGTCCGACAGGCATTATAACAGGCTGAATCTTTTTGAAATGGATATTAAAACAAAGAAAGTAGAGGCCGTAACCGGTGATTCGGTGTGGGACATCCGCGAACCCGGCTCTTCATCAAACGCGCTCGTCTTCACATCGGGCGGTCGGTTGATGAAATACAACGGAAAAACTGCAGAATCCGTACCAGTAATCATTCGGAGCGATCGCTGGATGATGCGTCCCTACACCGTCAACCCGGACGCCTACGTCAGCGAAATTTTTCCGGGCAATGAAAACGGAACCGGGTATGTCGAATCGCGCGGGGATATTTTTAAATAGATACCGAAAACGGAGACCCGGTCAACCTGACCAATACGCCCGGTTCGCGTGAAATTCAGCCGTCTTTATCGCCCGATGGAAAATGGCTCGCGTTTTATTCCGATAAAACGGGCGAATACGAACTGTATGTCATGGAAACAAAGGCCGGATCTCCATGGATTCAGATAACCGGTGGAATGCAGACATGGTTTTACAGGATCGTTTGGTCGCCGGACAGCAAAAAACTTTTATTCAACGACAAAAATTATCAGTTATACTCGGCCGATGTTGCCGCGAAAAAAGTTACTAAAATCGACCGGGCCACGCATCAGCGGGATAACGAAATTTTCTGGGAAGCCAGCGACTACGACTGGTCGGCTGACAGCAAATGGATCGCCTACACGAAATGTGAATTTAATATGAACAGCGCGGTCTTTTTGTATAACATCGAGACGAAAAAAATCACACAGTTGACAGACGACCGGTATGACAATCTTTCGCCCGCTTTTGACCGTAACGGAAAATATCTGTACTTTTTATCAAACCGGAATTTTGAACCGGAAATGGATCCGCTGTGGATAATCACATCAACGTGAATATGTCGAAAGTGATGGTTGTTCAGCTGCAGGACGGTTTGCCTGTCCCTTTTTCAAAGACAGAAAAAGAAGCGCCGAATGATCCGCTGAAACGCGGTCTTGAAATACAGAATATTCAGAACCGGATTTTTACGGTTCCCGTGAATCCCGGCAATTATTTCAGGTTGATCGCAAGAGAAAACCAGTTTTTCTTTCGAAAAAGCGATGGGGATTTCCCGGCGATGAAGCGTTTTCCCCGAAGACAACAGCGATTTATTCTTTGGAACGCTGCGCGATCGATCAGCTAACCTTAACGCGTGTTATTGACAATGTTTCCGTGGTTTACAATGTTTCGCACGATGGGCAGTTCATCGGCTATCTGAGCTCGTTTGCGGTCGGGACCATTCCGTCAGCGCAGGAATCAGCGGTCGGGATGGGAACGATTATCTGGGGCGATACGCGTTTATCCATAGAGCCGGAAAAGGAATTCCGTCAGATTCTCAATGATGTCTGGCTTCAGGTTCGTAATTATTTTTATGATTCAAACGTTCACAGTTTGCCGTGGAAATCCATACGTGAGAAATACGCCGCGTTGCTGCCTTATGTCGTTACGCGGCAGGATCTGAATTATGTGATGGGTTGGATGGTCGGGGAACTCGGGGTGTCGCATATGTATGTCTGGCGGCCAGGCGATCTAAGGCGGTCGGCTTCACATTTCGAGGCCGTTGCCTGTCTTGGAGCTGATATAAGTCTTTCAGGCGGATTCTACCGTTTAGACCATATTCTGCAAACGCCCAACGATCAGGCGGACGCCAGAAACCCTCTTCTGGCTCCGAACGTCAAGCTGAAAAAGGGAGATTATCTTCTTGCGATTAACGGAAACGCCTTATCGCATGATGAAGATTACAGGAAACACCTTGCCGGACAGTCCGGAAAGAAAATCAAACTGCTTGTCAATGATAAATCTTCTTCCAATGGCGCATGGACGGTTGAAACCGATGGATTGTATGAGGATTATGCGTTGCGATATACCGAATGGACCGAACGAAATTACCGTTATGTCCGGGGAAAGAGCGGCGGACTTGTGGGTTATTTTCATATCAGCGACTGCGATGAAGCCGGACTCCGCCAGTTTGAACAGGGATTCCGCGCCGAACGCTTCCGCGACGGATTGATTATTGACGTGCGTAACAACGGCGGGGGATTCAATTCCTATATGATGATCGATAAACTTGAACGAAAATTAATGTATCTTACCCAGACGCTGGATTGTGAACCGATGTTGTACCCGCACGGTGTTGCTCGCGGACCCATCGTGATGATATGCAACGAGGGCAGCGGATCGGACGGCGATCTGATCGCCCTGCATTTTAAGGAACGCAAAATGGGGACATTGATCGGCTCACGCACATGGGGCGGATTGATAGGAATCATCAATTTCCAGGACCTGATCGACGGCGGCATGGTCACGCAGGTGAATGTCGGATTTGCCGATTTGCAGGGTAACTGGGTCGTTGAGAACCTGGGCGTTGTTCCCGATGTAACGGTTGAAAACCTACCGGCGGATGTTGAAAAGGGAATAGACGCTCAGCTGAATATAGCTGTTGAACTGGTTCTGGGACAAATCAAAGCCAGTCCGCCGGTAAAATTAAAAGCGCCGGCATTTCCGGTTAAAAAATGATGTTTCCATTATTAGTCAGGAAAAAATATTTAAAAAAACATTTGTTTTTTTAATCTGAAATATTAAATTCTTTGCCTGTTTTCCAAAGCCACAATAGCTCAGCGGTAGAGCAGCTGTTTCGTAAACAGCAGGTCGCAGGTTCAAATCCCGCTTGTGGCTCTTTTTTGAAATTTTTTATTCGGTTATTCTCCCAACTGAGTGGGTAAAAAAGGCGAGGTAAAATCACAAAGAAGTTGATAAATAGCGGCAATACAGTTAATATGATTTAAAAAATAATGCTATATTTAGAAGAAGAATCCAAAAAAAACGAAATGTTCTCAATGCCGGCGCAGCCATCCGGCTTTCTATGATCGTTCAACGCGATTGATTCGGGACTTACCCTGCGGCCAGTTGACCCTATATCTTCAAATCGAGATACGACGCGTGAAATGTACCCAAACAGGAAAAATCAAACAAGAACCATTAGATTTTATTTCGGAGAATCCGTTTTACACGAAACGCTTTGCTTATTATGTTGGAATGCAATGTTCACAATCTTCCATCAGCGCGGTTGCTAAAGAACTGAACTTAAACTGGAAAACGGTCAAATCGC
>JBBIRG010000279.1:0-1322 GCA_037441945.1 Bacteroidota bacterium
GGGAGGTACGCTATTCCTCGATGAAATCACCAACACCACTCGAAATATGCAGGCGAAACTATTGCGCGTTCTGCAGGACGGCGAATTCCGGCGCGTGGGCGACACTCAGATCCGACGTGTGGATGTGCGCATTATCTCTGCCACCAATCTCGATCTGACCCAGGAAGTTAAATCCGGACGTTTCCGCGAAGATCTATTCTACCGCCTTAAAGTCATTTATATTCTTGCCCCCCCGCTCAGGGAAAGAAAAGAGGATATCGTTCATCTGGCGTATCACTTCCTTGCCGAGCTCAACCGCACCGAGGGGCACGGAAAAAAACTGAGTTCCAAAGCGGTTGAACTTCTGCTGGCTTATGAATGGCCGGGCAATGTGCGCGAACTCCGCAACAAAATTGAACAAGCCTACGCTATTTGCGAATCTGTTAACATTACTGAAGAATGTTTCCCGGAACTCATCATCAGCGAAAAACGCAAAGAACGGATCACTAACGGATTTCTCAAAGATCGCATGGATCATATCGAAAAGCGGATCATGCTCGAGGAACTGGGTAAACATAACTGGAATATTCAGAAAACCGCGATGGATCTCGGACTGTCAAGACGTTCGATTTATGATAAACTTGAAAAATATCAAATCAAACGCGAGGAAGAACAGCGTCATGAAACCAATCATTAAAAACGATGTAATAACGGCGCTTCTTGTATGTGCGTTTGTCATTGCGGCAGGCGCGTACCGAAGCGCCCAGGCGTCCTTTGATTCGAAAAAAGGCGCGCGTCCGCTGGGCATGGGCGGGGCATTTGTCGCTCATGCTAGTACCGGGGACGCCGTGTATTATAATCCGGCCGGATTGTGGCAAATCGACTGTTTCCACGGACAGATGTTCTATTCCGCTCCGTTCAATTTGTCCGATATGACGACCTTTTCAGCGAACGCGACACATCCGTTCAATTTCGGTAATTTAACCGCTAATTTTGAGACTTACGGATTTGATCTGTACCGTGAAACGTCGTTCGGGGTCGCTTATACACATGCGTTCCGCCGAAAACTGGTTTACGGTATCCTGCTGAACTACCATCATTTGTATATCAAAGACGGCGGGTCGTCGGGCGTTCCCGGCATTGACGCCGGACTGTTGTACCGGCCGCATGATTTCTGGACGATCGGTTTTTACGCTCGAAATATTAACCGGCCCGAAATTGCGAAAGAGCCGCTGCCGCAGGTGTTTGCCGCAGGGCTTAGTTTTTCAGGAATTGAAAAACTTCGTTGCAATCTTGATATATATAAAGACGTTAAATTTTCCGCCGATCTGCGGTTCGGTATC
>JBBIRG010000279.1:1332-4219 GCA_037441945.1 Bacteroidota bacterium
GAATACGAAGTGGTCAGAAAACTTTTTATACGAACCGGTTATTCTACGGAACCTTCGCGGTTCGCAGCCGGATTCGGTTTTGATTTCGGGCCCGGCGTCATCGATTATACCTTCTATACCACACCCGGACCGGGAGTGACGCACGCCGTTTCAACCGCAATCTTCCTGAACCGGCAGCCTAACAAAACAATCAAAAGCAGCAATAAATAGGGGGATGAAGGCATGATCCGAATCATCGCCGTACCGGTACTGCTCGCGTGGTTTTCTGTTCAGGCTATGGCTCAAGTCGATGACGATTACATCCCGGAAGACACTTCCGCCATAACCGTCGACACCGAAGATATCGAGAAGGCCCTTGAGCGGTTCCAGGAAAAATATCTTGAAAATTACAGCGAAACCGAAGACGCATCGTCCCTGACCGATATGGTAGAGTTGCTTCGCCAGAACCCGATGGATATTAACATAGCAACGCAGAAAGACCTGGAGCAGATTCCGGGATTATCACCATTGCTCGCAAGAAATATTGTTGAATACCGGCGCAAAGAAAAATTCCAAACCGTGCGAGATCTGCTCAAGGTGCCATCGATGTCCAGGGAAACATTCGTCGATATCAAGGATTTCGTTACCGTCCTCGAAAGAACCGCCGTCAAACGATATAACGGCGCTTTTCGGCAAAGAACAAAACGCAGTATCGAGGAAAGCAGGAATTTTATCAACAATAAATATGAAGGCGACATTTATCAAGTATACAACCGTCTGTTGGTTTCTTACCGTCCGTTCTGGAACAACGATCCCAACCAGCTGATTCGCGCCGGCGTTCTGATTGAAAAAGATCCCGGCGAACGGCGCTGGGACGATCACCGCGTCGGTTATGTTGAATTCCGCAATTTGCCGGCAATAAAAAAAGCGATTATTGGAAATTATCAGCTCGAATTCGGGCAAGCGCTGAATATGTGGAGCGGTACGGGGTTATCCAAAAGCAGCGAAACTATTGAATCGGTAAAGAAACGCGCGCGGGGCGTGAACGCCTACCAATACGCTTCGGAAAATTCGGCGTTTTTAGGCGGGGCGGTGGAGTGGGATTTCAGTAAATCGAATTTCCTCAAAAACCTGGATCTCTCAACATTTTATTCCTACGCCCATTACGACGCGTCTCGAAACCGGAACGGTACCGTCAACAGCATTTTAATCGACGGCTATCACCGCACGCCTGCGGAAATTGCTAAAAAGAATTTTCTGCTCGAAACGCTCGGCGGATTTCATGCAGCCTACCGGTTCGGTTCTTCAAGGATCGGCGCCACTTACTATGCCTCCCAATTTAACAGGCTCTTTGTCGTTAATGATACAACGCGAAGCTTGTACAATTTTAGCGGACATAAAAACAATATCGCTAGTATGAATTACGATTTCTTCTACCGTAATATCAATTTTTTTGGCGAAATCGCCAGAGACCGGGATAACGCTTTCGCCGGAAATAGTGGTTTGCAGGTCCAGTGGACGCATGTCGAAATGGTATGGTTCTACAGGAACTATGCAAAAAACTTCAACAATCTGCACGGCTACGCGTTCGGCGAACAAAACGGCAAAACGCAAAATGAGGAAGGGATTTATACCGGACTGAAATTAAGACCGCATAAAACCGCTTTAATACAAGCCTACTTTGATATATTCCGTTATCCCTGGCGGAGTTATGATGTTCCCAAACCGGTTCAGGGAAACGATTTCCTTATCCAGTGGGAGCAGAAGTGGATGCGATCGGCAAAGACGCTGTTCCGGTTCAAACAGGAGCGCAAGGATGTTGCGTACGCATCGAAAGATGAACTTGGCCGTGAAATTCGTTTGGTTAATTCCGGACAAACGCGGCGCCTGCGCTATCAGGTGGAACAGACCGTATCCGCACAAATCCGCCTTCGTACGCGTTTCGAGCACAGCTGGTACAAGATCGACTTCAAGCCAGGTTCGGCAGAGAGAGGATTTTTAATATACCAGGACATCCGCGTTAAGCCGTACAAACCTTTGACTCTTTACGGGCGAGTATCGGTTTTCGACACAAAATCATTCAACACCGCCATTTATGAATACGAGAACGACGTCGAGGGAGTTTTTACCAATACTGCGCTATACGGAAAAGGAGTGCGCTGGTATGTGCTCGCGAATTACCGTTTTTACGGGCGCATGGGACTGGCTGTGAAGTTCTGGGAAATGTACAAGGACGGCGTAACCAAACTCGGATCGGGCGGCGATGCTGTAAAAGGAAATGTACTTCGAAAAATCACACTGACGCTGAATGCGCAGTTCTGAGTACTATCAATCAAAAAACCGGCAGGTTCCATCGCGCGGAATCTGTCTTAATATAGTTTAAAGCTGGATTCACTTATGTCATCAAGAGGAAATTTTTCCGGTAAGCTCGGTTTCATAGCTGCGGCGGCCGGGTCAGCTGTAGGCCTGGGCAATATCTGGCGGTTTCCGTACGAAACGGGTTCAAACGGAGGGGCGGCGTTTGTTATTATTTATTTAATTTGCGCATTCGTTCTTTGCTTTCCGGTCATGGTCAGCGAAATCGCGCTGGGCCGGCGCTCCCAGCTGAATCCCTACGGAACGTTCGTATCGCTTGGCGGTAAACGCTGGGGATTCATCGGATTGATGGGAATCATTAGCGGTTTTATGATTTTGTCATTTTACAACGTCGTTGCCGGATGGTCGTTCGGATATTTTCTTCACATGATCGCCGGTGATTTCGGCGTGGCTAAAAATTTTAAGGGATATACCGCCGACTTCTGGGATAATCTGTTTTTCTCAGGTTTCTTCATGATGGCGACGGCGTTTATCATTTCCAGCGGCGTTCAGAAGGGGATTGAAAAATGGTCAAAAATACTGATGCCGGCGC
>JBBIRG010000280.1:0-4203 GCA_037441945.1 Bacteroidota bacterium
CAAAAACATAATTCATTAAATATTAATAAATTAAACATTGAAATTTGGCGATCCTTATTGATTAAGTAAACTATGTGTATCAGTTAACATTTTAATGTTTAAAACTGAAACACCAAAATTTCGCTGGCATTAAAAATGTTAACAAAATGTTACAGAATTGTTAAGTTTGGAGGAATGGACATAATTGGTTTTTTGTTGAATATTTCATTAAAATCATTAGTTTGTAGAATGATTTGCCTGAAAGAAAATATACTATGAAAACTATGAAGGCTCTGGTACTCCGTGATGTCGGCAAGCCGGAGCATTTGAAAAATGAAACGCTCGATGCGCCCGGTTTATTGTCCGGGCATTGTTTGGTGAAGGTGAAAAGCGCTTCGCTGAATCACCGCGACTGGTGGATTGTTAAAGGTTTGTACGCGAATATCAAAACGCCTTGCATACTCGGGTCGGATGCCGCTGGAATCGTACATGCTGTTTTTGATCCCGAACATGCATCTTGGATTGGCCGCGAAGTGATAATTAATCCAGCGCTGAACTGGGGAGATTCGCGATTGCACCAGGGAAAAGATTTCCGGATTCTTGGCATGCCTGATGACGGTACGTTCGCAGAATTTGTCATTGTGCCGGTGCGAAATCTTGTTCCGAAGCCCGCTCATTTAGATTGGAACGAATCAGCCGCGTTGCCGCTGGCCGCGTTAACAGCTTACCGCGCGGTTTTTACGCGGGGAAACATGCTTCCCGGTCAGACAGTTTTGATTACCGGAATCGGCGGCGGTGTGGCATCCATAGCATTGTCAATGGCGCTGGCTGCTGGCGCCGTCGTGATCGTCACATCCGGTAGCGATGCTAAAATTGGGCAGGCTGTGAAAAACGGAGCGATCGCTGGAGTGAATTACAAGGATTCCGGTTTTACAGAATTGCTGAACCAAACCGCGAAAAAATACGGCGGTATTGACATTGTCATTGACGGAACCGGCGGCGATACATGGGATGCGCTTCTGAATGCTGTCAACCCCGGCGGTACTATTGTAACCTACGGCGCTACGCGCGGAAAGCCCGATTCATTGGATTTACGCAAAGTATTCTGGAAACAACTCACACTCAAAGGAACGACCATGGGAAGCCCTGACGATTTTTCGCAAATGATCCGTTTTGTCAGTCAACATAGCATCAGACCAAAAATCGATTCAGTGCATGCGCTTGAGGAATACCGGCAGGCTTTTGAAAGAATGAGCGCGGCTGTCCAAAACGGAAAAATAATCCTATGTATTGATAAATGAAATGAAACAAAACAGTCTTTTTTGCGTATAGGACGCTATAAGTTTATAATCTACACAAGGAGAAAATAACAATGACTGAGCAATCGGATGTTACAGGTAATGAAATCAAACTGAATGTATTCCAACGTTTAATTAACCTTTATTTCAGTCCCTCTAGGACATTTAACAGTCTGAGCGTCAAGCCCGATTGGCTAACGCCGCTGATCATATCGTTGATCCTGATGGCAACGGCCATGTTCCTTTTGAATGATGTTATCCAGCAGGAGCAGATTGCAGCGGCGAAAACATCCATTATGAAAAACGACCGCATACCCGATAATCAAAAAGAGCAGGTTATCGAACAGCAGGGCGTGATGATGAAAAAATTCTGGATCGTCGGCGTCATCGTCGGCGTGTTTATGATGATTGGGGCTTATTTTCTGGGAGGCCTGGCGGTATGGCTCGGGGGAAACGTCGCTCTCGGTAAAGGGCCTGGGTATCTGACGGCGCTTTCGGTCTTCGGCTATGCGGGGCTGGTGGACCTGATTTCCTCCATCATTAAATTACCCCTGATGCACCTGAATCAGACCATGCGGATTGATTCGGGCCTGGGCATGCTGGTCAGCAAAGAAGAGACACGGTCGGCGCTTTATACATTCCTCAGTTCATTCGATTTGTTCTCTTTCTGGCAACTTGCGTTGATGATTATCGGTTTTTCAATAATCTATAAAGCGCCGGTCAAAAAGAGCGCGGTTCTGATCATTGTTATGTGGTTAGTCTGGGTGCTTATAAAAACAGGATTCGCGGGAATCGGGACGATATTCAGTTAACAACTTGATTTGTTTAACAGGTAAACTCCCTGAAAAAAAATCTTTCGGGGAGTTTTTTTTTTTCAACGAAGTGGAAACCCGGGCGTCTGATAAATGACGGAATGAAAAAGAAAAAAATAGTTTTGTAATATTGAAACATTTTTTCATATTTAACGAATACTACTATTGTTATGATAACACAGGAGATTAGCATGAAGCGCATTTTTCAAACCCTTATCATTTTCATAATACCCGCCGTTCTGCAGGCTCAGGAAACACGAGTGCTGGATATTGAGCAGGCGATCGAAATTGCCATGAAAAACAATATCCAGATCATCACGGCCCAGAATAATTATTTAGCGACCTCGGCGGCCGTACGGCCCAAGACGTTGGGAGCCAATCTGCCGTCGGTTTCAGCAAATGCCTTGTTTTCTCGATCCGATGAGGGAATACCGGTTTACAGCGGCAGCGGCCTGAACAGGATCCAAACAGGAACGAGCTACAATAATTATTCTTATTCGCTCGAGGCGAATTACATCTTATTCGACGGTCTGAGAAAATTTAACGATATGTCGCAAGCCCGTATTAATGAGGCTTCCGCCCGTTTTGACGTCGAAAACACAAAACAGGAAGTCACCCTCCAAATTTACCAGCAATATTTTGCGGTAATGAAGAACAAGCAATTACTGAAAATCAGCGAAGAGAACCTGAAGCGCAGCGAAGAACAGCTGAAAAAATTAGAAGAACGCCAGAAACTTGGCGCCCAGATCATGTCCGACGTTTACCGTCAGCGCGTGCAGGTCGGAACGGATAAGCTGGCGCTGAATAAAGCCAAAAACAATCTGAATACATCCAAAGCGGCGCTGAATAATTTGATCGGGATCGATGTGAACACACTCATTGAACTGAAAGAACTGCCGCAGGATGTCAGTTATGACGCGTCGAAATATGATTTCAACCTGTCCTATCAAAAAGGACTTGAAAACCGGCGGGATTATCAGGCCGCCTCAAAACGGGTGGAGAGCTCCCGCAAGTCACTGCTGAACGCGCGGAGCGGTTATTACCCCATGTTAAGTGCTTTTGCGGGTTACAGCTGGAATCATCTGTACCTGAATACAAAAAATTACAGCGATCATGACAACCTCAAATTCGGCTTAAGTTTATCCGTTCCCATCTTCAGCCAGTTCCAGACCCAGTCGGCGGTGATACAGGCTGACCAGAGCGTGCAAACCGCGAAGAGTAATGTGGACAATATCCGCCGCGCGATCGCGCTGGATATCAAAATCGCCTTGCTGAACCTGCAGACCTCTTATGAAAACGTGAAGCTGTCGGAGGAAAACGTCAAATCGGCGAAAGAAGATTTACGTTTAGCCACGGAGCGCTATAACCTCGGCGCGGCGACGATCCTTGACCAGATTACGGCGAACACCAATTACGCCGCGGCGGAAGCAAGTTACATCCAGGCCGTGTATGATTTTTTATTAGCGAAAGAACAATATAAACTCGCCATCGGCGAGATCGATGTCCAATAAATTCCATACGGGAGTATGCTTTATGTCCAAGAAGAAAAAAATCATCATCGGTTCCTTGCTGGGTCTTCTGATTATACTGGTTATTATCTTTAACATGAACGGCAAACAGCAGAAAGCGATTGAAGTCCAGACCGAAAAAGTCAAGCGCGGGAATGTAATCAAGACCGTAACGGCTTCCGGAAAAATACAGCCCGTTACCGACGTCAAGATAAGTTCCAACGTCAGCGCGCGGATCATGAAGCTGACCGTCAAGGAGGGCGACCGTGTTAAAAAAGGGCAGTTGCTTGTGTCTCTGGACCGGACGAATTACGAAGCCGCTGTGAATCAGGCCAAGGCCGAGGTTCTCCGCGCTAAAGCTCAATCCATGACGGCCAAAGCCAATCACCAGAAAGCCATGCAGGACTACGACCGTATCAAAGGTTTATACGAAAAGCAATTAGCGTCCCTTTCTGAATTTCAGGCCGCGGAGGCCTCTTTATCAACGGCGCAATCCTCCGTAGAATCCGCCCAGAGCCAGGTACTGGCCGCTGAGGCCGGACTGGACCAGACCAAAGACAATCTTTATAAAACCGAGATCTATTCCCCGATTGATGGAACGGTCAG
>JBBIRG010000281.1:0-4161 GCA_037441945.1 Bacteroidota bacterium
AGGTAAAAAGGGTGAAAAACTAACAAAATAATCAACACAGATAATACAATATATTGCCAATTCTGAAACGATTAGTTGATCCATCTGTATCACGTTTATAAGAAGGCCGCTGGAGACAAAAAAAGTGTTGTTGGTTCATTATTTCCAGAAAAACTTGTTTTACGAAAATTAAGAATTTCTGACCAATGGTAATAAAGAGCTTATTGCACGTTTTGAGAGAAATTTATATTTAGTGGGCATTACTGGATTCGAACCGGTGACCTCTCGCGTGTGAAGCGAACGCTCTAAACCAGCTGAGCTAAATGCCCATTCTTAAGAGCCGTACAAATCGGCATACGTTATATGATAAAGAAATTTTTTCATTTATGCAAGATTCAATTTTCTGCCGAATCGCGCACGGGAATGACCGGCGCGTCGCCCCATAACCGCTCCAGATCATAGAATGAACGCGTCTCATTCTCGAAAATATGAACCACCACATCGATAAAATCTATCAGCACCCATTTATACGCTTGGGCGCCCTCGACATGATGCGGTTTCTCCCCTTCTTTTGTAAGCGTATCGAGTATGTGATCGGTAATAGCCTGAATATGGATATCCGCCATGCCGCTCGCAATGACAAAATAATCCATGACGCCTGTCAATTTCCCGACATCGAGAATTGCTACTTTTTCCGCTTTCTTTTCGAGCATCAGCCGGCTGATCCGGTTGGCCAGGCGGTAGGCGTCTGCTTTTTCAGGAGGAACCTGCGGCAAACGGCTGCCATCCTCTGCCGTTGTGATCGTCTCGGCATTTATGCTGACAATGTTTTCAAGTAACGGTTTGAATTTTTTTCCGGAAGTCTGCCGGACAGATTTAGGTTTGGCTTTTACTGTTTTTTTGGCGGAGGTTCTTTTTGATCGCAGAGTTTTTTCTTTTAAAGACTCGCTTTTTCCGGTTTTAGTCTTTTTCCCGCTTTTTAGGGACGACGATGATTTTGCTTTTTTTCCCGCAGCATTAGCCGCTTTCGATCTGGAGGTTTTAGGTTTTTCTTTTTTCGCCGAATTTACTTTTTTTGTAACGGTCGTCTTTTTATTTGTTTTTTTTGTGGTGTTTTTTTTCTGTGTTGCCAAATGCCGCGTAGCTCCTGAAAAGGTTAAAAGTTATCTTAATATTTCGGGTCAATATATTTTAAGGATGCCTTAAAATCAAGTGTATTTTGCGGAATCCCAAAATTTTCCTGCGCTTTTTTATGAATGTATTTCACGTATCTGAG
This sequence comes from Bacteroidota bacterium, assembly GCA_037441945.1. Taxonomy (GTDB): domain Bacteria; phylum CLD3; class CLD3; order SB21; family JBBIRG01; genus JBBIRG01. The sequence goes on from JBBIRG010000281.1 coordinate 1,256, forward strand.
AAAAGTTCAACTTTTTTTGCAGTTTACAATGAGTTTCGTTTTGAGTTTGACGAACAGTCTTATACCGGCTACCGTTCAGCTTTGTAGCCGGCCATGGAGAAATTTGATATATCACCATTACCGCGATTTGCAATGAATATTGATTTTGTTGTTTGCGGTTATTATCATTACAAAAAATTACAGATTATATAAGGATAAACCATTGAATCCCCTGTCAACCAAGCAAAAGCGTTTTCTGCAATCGCTGGGAAATTCACTTAAACCGACGATCACCATCGGCAAGAATGGGCTGACTGACAACACCCTTTTCTCGGTCCGCAACGCATTTCATACGCATGAGCTATTAAAGATCAAGTTGCTCGACAGTTGTCCTGAGGAACCGCATGACGTATCAGAAAGAATAATCGCCGATGCCGGTTGCGAACCCGTGCAGCTTATCGGTCGTACGCTTTTATTCTATAAACCGGATAAAAAAAATCCGAAAATTGTACTTCCGAAATCAGGACTCGAGTAAAGCCTCCTCGTCACGGATCATTTTCAGGATTTCGGCCGGAGAATCCGATTCGATGATTTTTTTCCGGAACGCAGTCTGGTTGCAGAGACGGGAAATGCGCGACAGCATTTTGATGTGATCGCTGGCCGGTTTTTCAGGGCCTACAAGCATGAAAATGATCCGAACCGGTTTCCCGTCCAGAGAGTCGAAATCGACGTCCTTCTGCGTGACGCCCATGGAAACTGTCAGTACGGGCGAGTCGGGGGATTTACCGTGCGGAATGGCCACCGCGTTTCCAATTCCTGTGCTCATTATTTTTTCCCGGTCAAGGACGGCTTTCAGAACGTTATCTTTATTAATTAATTTTTCTGTCGGGACAAACAGGTCGATCAGTTCAGAAATAATATCGTCCTTGGAAAATTTATCCAGTGGGACTTTAATCAGTGATTCGGTTAACACATCGCCCAGTTTCATGACGCACCTGTATCCCGTAAAAAATTATATTTCAAACTGGCTTATAGCCATGAAATCTCTTATGCGGCCAGCTATTTTTTCGGGCGTCAGGTTCTTAAGCCCACGGATGCTGAAATCTTCCACGCAGAAAGACGCCATAGCGCTTCCGTAAACTACCGCCCGGCGGAGATTCGCCTCGGAAAGATCGCCGGATTTGGCCAGATAACCAACAAATCCGCCGGCAAACGTGTCCCCCGCTCCAGTCGGGTCAAAAACATTTTCGACCGGAAAAGCCGGGACAAAAAAAATGAATTCCGGCGTTATCAGCGCCGCGCCGTGCTCGCCTTTTTTAATGACGATGGTCTTCGGACCCATGCCGAATATAACCTTCGTGGCTTTGATCAGGTTTGTTTCGCCGGTCAGCAGCCGCGCCTCCGAATCGTTGAGCATGAAAAGGTCTACCCGCTGTAAGACTTTTTTCAGCGCGTCCAGACTGCCGGTAATCCAGAAATTCATAGTATCGAGGATGACGCATTTCGGTTTCTGAACCTGGTCGAGCACGTTGTATTGAAGATCCGGCGCTATATTGCCCAGGAAAACAAAATCGGAATTCTTGTAGTTGTCAGGGATAATCGGACGGAAGGCCGAAAATACATTCAGATGGGTATACAGGGTTTCGCGCTCGTTCAGATCGAAATTGTATTTTCCGGCCCAGCGGAACGTGAGCCCCTCGACCATCTGAAGCCCCGTAAAATCAACTCCGCGTTCTTTCAGGAATTCAATTTCACTCATTGGATAATCAATGCCAACGACGCCGACTAAATTCACGGGATGAAAGTAACTGGCAGACGTACTGAAAAAAGTAGCGGACCCTCCTACCGCCTCATCCGCCTTCCCGTAAGGGGTTTCGACCGAATCCAGCGCAACCGAACCGACAACTAATATGCTCACCTTTCAACTCCAGAAAATTACAACATTAAATATAGATAACCCTTTTAATAAAGTCAACATAAAGACAATCATTCCGCATCCGCTTCTGTTTTTTCCATATAGAGAGGCGCTGATACGCCTAGAATTCCCAAACCGTGAGAAAGCACGATCCTTACCGCGCGGCAAAGAGCGAGACGCGCGCCGGTCACTTTCCGGTCTTCCGTTATAACGCGCAATTGCATGTTCTTTTTCCCCGCCGTCTGGTAATGATGATACAATCCGGCTAGCTCCTCCAGGTAGGTAGTCAGCGGATGCGCTTCCAGCGATTGGGCGAGCCGAAGCGTCAGATCAGGGTAATCACATATTTTATCCATGAGGCGCCGTTCTTCCTCCGCGACGAGAAGGCTCAGATCCGCGGCTGAAATCAGCGAATCGGCATCCAATCCCTTTTCAGCCGATTTTTTTTCAATGGAACAAATTCGCGCGTGTGCGTTCTGCACGTAATACACGGGATTATCCATCGTTTGCCGGACGGCCAGCTCAAGGTCAAAATTCAGGTGCGAATGATGGCTGCGCATGACGAGGAAATAACGGAACACGTCAACGCCGAGCGTCGCGGCCAGTTCGGCGATGGTGACGAAATTCGCCTTGCGCTTGGACATTTTCAGGATTTCGCCTTCCTTCACCAGCGTGACGAATTGGTGAATCAACACGCGCATTTTCCCGGTATCATACCCGAGCGTCCGCAGGGCGGCGATAACGTCGGGATACTGCGCGATATGATCGGCGCCGAATATATCGATGATCCGGTCGAATCCGCGCTCGAATTTCGTGATGTGATAAGCGATGTCCGGAAGCCTGTACGTCGGTTCTCCGGTGGCTTTTACAATCACTTTGTCGGTTTCGGGCCGGTTTCCGTCGGGATAATCCAATTCGGTCGTTTTCAGCCACAGCGCGCCGTCCTTTTCATAAACCAGACCGCGTTCCCGGTACAACCGGATCACGTCTTCAATGCGGCCGTCCCTGTAGA
>JBBIRG010000282.1:0-786 GCA_037441945.1 Bacteroidota bacterium
TTCACATCGACCCTGTTATCCAGCAGCGACCAGACGTCATACGAAAGCTCAAGCGAAGAAAAGGAAACGACTGTGGTATCGCCGAGAGAAAGCCGTCCGCCGGACAGGATTAAAGACTTGAAAAAATTGCCCTCGATGCGTTCAAAATCAAGTTTCGCGTTCAATTCTTCATTCACGATCGAGATAACCTGGTCACGCAGTATAGATTTGAACCACGACGTCTGCGTAAAAGCAAGAACCGCGCCGACAAGGATGACCGCGCTGATCAGGGCAATCATGATGGACATGAACAAGTATCGGGCAATTTTTTTCAGAAGATTCATCGCGGTTGTTTTCTGTTTGTGTCAAGAATATAATATATGTTTTTTTATCCACCTTTTCAATATTAATCACGGCAAAATTACGGGCCGGACAATAAATCTTTGTTGACTTGATTCGAAAATTGACTTATCATGCGCACAAAAACGGTATACCATGCTGTATCAGAAATTGCTCCGTCCCCTGTTATTCCGGATTGATCCCGAACGCGTGCATGATTTCGCGATGACAACACTTCGCATGGCGGTCCCTTTTCGGACGCTTTGGAGTCGGCTCTTCAGGTCGGACTATCCGTCTTTGCTGCAGGCGTTATGGAATCTGAATTTTCTGAACCCTGTCGGATTAGCGGCCGGTTTCGATAAAAACGCTGAAGCTATTAACGCCTGGCCGGCGCTTGGATTCGGCTATATGGAACTCGGGACGCTGACTTCGCTCAAACAGCCGGGCAATGAAAAACCGCGTATTTTC
>JBBIRG010000282.1:796-4151 GCA_037441945.1 Bacteroidota bacterium
GTGCGGGACCGCGCGTTAGTCAACCGCTGCTGATTCAACAACGACGGCGCGGAAATGGCTTCCGAAAGGTTGAATCGTTTTTTAAAAAGAAAAAAATCGTTACCTGTTCCCATCGGTATCAATATCGGAAAATCGAAAATCACGCGCCTGGAGGAAGCGCCGGAAGATTACAGCCGGTCATTTGAAACATTATGGCCGTTTGCCGATTATTTCGCCGTCAATGTCAGTTCCCCGAATACGCCCGATTTGAGGCTTCTCCAGGAGAAACAATCGCTGATTGCCATTCTGTCCGCCCTGAAATCCGCCAACCGTTTAACAGCAGAGCGTTCGAAACAGTCACCCAAGCCCATTCTGGTAAAGATCGCTCCGGATCTTTCGAGGCGTCAGGCGGATGATATTCTTGAAAGCATCGATTCATGCGGGGCCGACGGAATCATCGTCTGCAATACGACGGTCAGCCGTGATTTCAATCTGCGCTCGGATCCCTCCGTGATACGGCAGACCGGCGGACTCAGCGGACAGCCGCTGAAAGAGCGGTCAACGGAATTGATTCGCTACGTTTATGGTTGCACAAACGGAAAACTGCCCATTATCGGCGCGGGTGGAATTGAGACCGGCGATGACGCTTATGAAAAAATCAAGGCCGGCGCGTCGCTCGTGCAGGTGTATACGGGATTCATATATCAGGGACCCTTGATCTGCCGCAGAATCAACCGGAGACTAAAGCAACTAATAAGGCAAGACGGGCTGAAATATCTTTCCGAAGCGATCGGGATTGAAAATAAAAAATCTTTCGCAGGATAAAAACGCGAAATTCGGATGAAACGATTTGGAATTGCGCACCAGATTGTCCGAAATCTAACCAAATAACCGTCATTTTGATTCCCGATGTCTGTCGTTACTGAAGCCGAGTAAAGCCCGGAAAAAACTCCATAAAATCATTTCTCGATCACGACTCTTTTGTCTGGACTCGAACCGACTATTTCATAGAATTGTCGAGCAGTCTGTAAATTATTTATAGCTCTTCTTAATATCCGAAGTGCGTCGGATCTTGGCCAATAATCCCTTTGCGAATCTCGGCTATTAATGGAAATTTTCCAATGCTCGAATCGAAAAACGCAGATGCGGTTGATATAAAGTCTGACTCCAAACGTATCGTCCTTTCTACCGGAAAAGTGCGGGCGATGCATTCATTTCCGGCAAACCATAGTTACCCGCGTTATCTTTCAGAAAGATTGTTATCGCAGGAATGAAATCCCAGCGCGAACCGGCGCTTGACGCTACTCCGCCTAGAAAGCCGCCGAATAACCTGAACGGAAGATTCCTGCCCGATAAAAAAAATCGCTACGATGTTAGATTACGATTCCATCTTGGGAGGAATGATGGATATAGAGAGTAGGTAGAAAGGCAAATAGTGAGCGAGAAAAGTGCATGAATCCCGAACAGCTATATGTAATAAGTTTCATGATTGTAGCGACCTGAAGAATGATTCGTATTCATGCCTCTGTCCGCCGAGGCGCACACGCCGTGAATTTGCGGAATTTCGATGGAATGTTTTTTCATGCCATGGTCCGTCTATAGTTAAGATTTCCTCTGGCATCCGGTTAATACGCCAATCGCACCGGTTTATTCCGAACTCATCCGTGAAAACTTGAATTCCGAAGATTCCGCAATCAATAAAAACTTCATATCCGATTACTGCAGCGTATCGGTCTTGGCGGCGCTGATCGTGTCCGATTTCAATTCGTTCAGCGCTTCCGCTCGTCCGCTCTCGCGCGCGGCTTCCAGCTGGCGGCGCCGGAGGATGCGGTTGAACTTGTTCGGAGAAATCCTCGCTGATCCCTGCGTGACAAACGTCCCAAAGGTTCCTTCGTTGTAATATAGCCACACGTTGAACCCTTCCATCATCTCGTCAATCAGCCGGACTTCGTCGATCAGCCGGAGCGCTTCCTCTTTAGAAACTTCTTTTTCATTCATCAAAAAATTCAGGCAGATTCTTTCATGAGAATCGCCTCGCTTTACAATATAGGGTTTGGGTAGTTTGGATTTCAGATCGTCGATTTGCGCGTTCATTTTGCTGATTTCGGTGTTCTTGTCAATCACTTGGTTCAGCATTCCGCGGTAGGTCATGTCCTGTTCCTTCTCGACCATGGTCTGGATGAGTTTCAACTGGTCCTTGTTCAGTCCCATGATGCTGTCGGGCAGTTCGATCTGATCGTCGGCTTTGCGGTTCGCGTTGTAATTCCGGACGATGTCGGTAATATCCTTGTTGATCGTACCGATTTCTTCGTTTTTCTTCTGAACCTGTTTGACCAGCTTATTGAATTCCTCGTAACTGTCGACTTCGTTTTTCCCGCAACTGATAATAAACGCCGCAGCTAACATTATTAATGTAAAACACCGCATTTTTTCTCCTTGTTATATTCTATGATTCATAAACTCGCGAGAATTATGCGGGATTTATGCGTAAAAATCAAGTAGAATTTGACAAAGAAAAACGAACAAAAGAAAAATGAAAAAAAAAAACAGCGTCAATAACTAGGTTAAAATAAATTTGATTCATGGTTTAACCAAAATGGATGCATCGGGAAAATCTTATATTCAGGCAAATCGGCATCATCATTCAAATCCGTCTCCGGTAAGGAATTTTTTATCTGATTTGCGATTATATTATTATAAAGCAAGCATAAAGACACGCATAGGAGAAACTGATGTACCTTAAATCAATTTTTGACAGACTGTGGCTTGATTATACAGCACAGAACCCGATCGTCAAAAAAGTATACGACGCTTTTACCGCCGAGGGTGAAACGGTACTGAACGACCATATCGCATTCCGTACCCTGAACGACCCCCGCATCAATATCGATATTCTCAGCCGGTTATTCGTTCAAAACGGATACCGCGAAGCCGGGCAGTATGTTTTTGAGGAAAAGCAACTGATCGCGAAACATTTTGAATACTCGGCTGACCCGTCGTTTCCCAAAGTGTTTATCAGCGAACTTCTCACGGAAAAATTCAGCTGCAGCCTGCAGAAAGCGATGAAAGAGGCCGCCAGCCGTATTCCTGAGGATATGCTGAACCCGGATAAACTATTATTTTCAGGGGTATCCTGGGGAACGCCGTCGTTTGAAACGTACAACCGTCTGCGCGATGAGTCCGAATACGCCGGCTGGCTTTACATTAACGGTTACCGCGCGAACCATTTCACTGTCAACATCAACGCGCTGAAAAAATACGATACCATTGAAAAAGTCAACGCATTTATCAAGCAGAAGGGTTTCCCGCTGAACGATTCCGGCGGCGAGATCAAGGGAACGCCAGCAGAACTGCTTCAGCAGTCGAGCATCAAATC
>JBBIRG010000283.1:0-4139 GCA_037441945.1 Bacteroidota bacterium
TATACTGTTGGCCGATTAGTGTAAGTGGGGCGGAAAGATACGCAAAAAAACAAATGCGGATCAAATTGTTGATTATGATAGGCATATGGATTAACGGCTTTGTAAACTTTTTTCTAAACCGTAAAACAAAATTTACAAATACAATGCTGAATAAGCAACAGTAAACTACGGATTAAGCTGTTGGAAAAATTCTTTATAATTTACATGTCTTCATCGTTCAGCGTAACGGGTTCGGCGTTCGGGGGTTCAATCGCGCGGTTGTCCTGAGCGATTTTGGATTCCGCGTTGCACGAAACGCACAGAAGGAAATCGCCTTTTTTCTTGGTCGATTTTTTTGCTAAAAATTTCGCTCCGCAGGAATCGCAGGGTTGGTTGACCGGTTCGCTCCACATGACAAAATCGCATTGCGGATAATTGGCGCAGCCGTAAAAATACTTTCCGTAGCGGGATTTTCGGCGCACAATCTGGCCGCCGTCTTTCGAACACAGGACATCCGGGACGATATCGAGAATTGGTTTAGTGGTCTTACAGTCGGGATAATTGGAGCAGGCCATGAACCTGCCGAACCGTCCTTCCTTGATGACCATGGGACTTGAGCATTTCGGGCAGATTTCGCTGGTTGCTTCGGGTTCTACCGATTCGCCCTCCTTGTTGATTCGTTTTACGTTCTTGCATTCCGGATAGCCGGTGCAGGCCATGAAGCGTCCGTAGCGGCCCCAGCGAATAATCATCGGTTTTGCGCACAGTTCGCAGGATTCGCCGGTTTCTTCCTGTAGCGATTCGCGGACTTCCGTTTTGCGCGATTCCACATCCGCCATAGTCGCGGAAAAGGGATTATAGAAATCGTCGAGAACTTTTTTGTAACCAAGTTTTCCTTCTTCGATCTTGTCGAGTTCTTCTTCCATTTCGGCTGTGAACTGGACATTGAACAGGTTCGGGAAATAATTCGACAGGATTTGGTTGACCGACTGGCCCAGCGGCGTGGAAAATAATTTGCGTTCCCGGATTTCAGCGTATTCGCGGTCCACGATGGTTCCGACCATCATGGCGTACGTGCTGGGGCGTCCGATGCCGAGGTTGTCGAGTTCCTTGATCAGAGAGCTTTCGGTAAACCGCGCGGGCGGTTTCGTGAAATGCTGGGCCGGCAGAAGTTCGATCAGGTTCAGCCGGTCATTGACCCGTAAATTCGCCGGTAAGGACGTCTCGGATTCCTCGCCGTTGCCATTTCCGTTCCCGTTTGTTTCTTTCTTATCGCCTTCGTCCCAGCCTTCCTCATAAACCTGCAGGAATCCTCGGAATGTGATGACCGAGCCTGTGGCTCTGAAAAGATATTCCTCGGCGGAAATATCAATCGCCGTCTGGTCGATCAGCGCGGGCGCCATTTGCGAGGCGACGAACCGGTTCCAAATCAGTTCGTACAGGCGCGCCTGCTGGGGCGTTAGGAATTTCGCCGCTTCGCGGGGCGTGTATTTCATGGACGTGGGACGGATTGCCTCGTGCGCGTCCTGCGTATTCGTTTTTTTGGATTTGAATTCATTCGGCGTTTCGGGCAGATAATCGTGTCCGTAAGCCGTATAAATATACTCGCGGACCATCTGGAGGGCGCTGTCGGCGACGCGTGTGGAATCGGTTCGCATGTACGTGATAAGGCCCGTCAGCCCGTCGGCGCCGGTATCCACACCCTCGTATAATTGCTGCGCGACGGCCATCGTCATCTTGGGCGAAAACCCGCACTTGCGCGACGCTTCCTGCTGCATGGAACTGGTAATAAACGGAGGCGCCGGATTCCGTTTCGATTCCCGCTTGCGGATGTCTGACACGATAAAAGATTTATTCAGGATATCATCAACAAAAGTTTTCGTGGTTTGTTCCGAATCCAGCGACGGTTTTTTCCCGTCAACCGACTGCAGAAGGGCGATGAACATTTCGGAATTCGTTTTCTGCAGTTTCGCGCGGATTGACCAGTATTCCTGCGGAACGAAAGCGTCGATCAGCGCGTCGCGTTCGCATACCAACCGCAGGGCGACCGACTGCACGCGCCCAGCCGAAGTGCCCCGCTTAATCACCGTCCACAGGAACGGGCTGACTTTATAGCCGACGATGCGGTCCATCACGCGCCGCGCTTGCTGGGACTGTACTAATTTCATGTCTAACTTCGACGGATGCGTCATCGCCTCCGAAACGCCGCTTTTCGTTATTTCGTTGAACAGGACGCGATGCACGTCGTCATTGTGCGGCTCGATCTCCTGCGCGATGTGCCAGGCTATCGCTTCCCCTTCGCGGTCAGGGTCGGTCGCGATGTATACTTTCCGGGTCGACGCCGCTAGGGTTTTCAGTTTCCGTATGACGTCCTGTTTTCCGTCGATAATCCGGTATTCAGGCTGATAATTGTTTTCGACGTCAACGCCGATTTTCGACGAGGGCAGGTTCTTGATATGACCGACGGACGCCTCGACATAAAATTCCTTGCCAAGATATTTACTGATCGTTCTCGCTTTGGCGGGCGATTCAACGATGACTAAGGATTTTTTCCCCCTTTTAATATCGTCAGGAATGATAATTTCTATATCATCTTTAACTGTTTTCGTCTTCGCGTATCGGGAACGTTTGGCCGGCGTTCTGCGGATTGATTTTTCTTCGGGCTTTTCAACCGTTTCTTTTTTTGCGGTTGCCTTCACAGATTTCTTCACGGTTTTTTTGGTGGGCATCTCAATGATTCTTCCTATATAATAATTATATGTTCAAAAAAAAGCGATGTAATTTATTAAAAAACGATGGAAATGAAAGGAATTTATAGGTCGCGTATAAAACGGATAACCTAAACAATTAAAAAACGGCAGTTTAAAAAGATAAAAATTTTATTCTGCTCAAAAAAACGACATTCATGATTTAAAATATTTTAAAGATAGCCGTCAGGAGGAATTGTTAATCCAAACAAATTTGTGAAGTGGGTTGGCAATATGATATCGATTCTTTAAATGAATTTTGACCGTGAATCTTTGGAGAACATTTAATTCAGTAAAAAATGGATTTGAAATTTACGGTAGTTTTTTCAGGCTGTTCTCGATCTGCTTGAAAATCCTGTGTAGCAGTCTTACGTCGCGTTCTTCCATCGGGGTCCTGCCAAAAAGCCTGCGGATTCGGAGTATGAACCGTTCCATGGTTTTTCTCGGAACAAATCCGGTCATATTTAGTATTCGCTCAATTCGCATGTAAAGCTGTTCGGTTTCGCGGGGGTCCGCCAACCGCCAGTCGAAGTTAGGGTTGAATTCCAGGTGGTGCTGGTAAATTTCGTACAGATAAACAATGACCGCCTGGGCGAGGTTCAGGGACATGTTGTCCGGGTGGACGGGTACCGTGGAAATCAGCTGGCATTGATGAACTTCGTCGTTAGTCAGTCCGTCGCTTTCCCGTCCGAAAACCAGAGCGATTGTCCGGTCTTTGCCGGTTTCGAGAACGCGCGCGGCGATTTCTTTCGGTGTAAAAGAAGGATTGTGGGTGAAACGCCTCCTGTTGGTGGTCGCGACGGCGATGTGAACGCCTTCCAGGGCAACTTTCAGTGAAACGGCCGTTTCAGCTCCCTCAAGGATATCCTCCGCGTGGCGACTGAGCCAGTAAGCGTGCGGAACCTTGTAGTCACATGGATTCACAAGGCATAAGCGCGAAAATCCGAAATTGTCCATCGCGCGGGTTACCGAGCCGATGTTGCCCGGCGATTCGGGTTCGACTAGAATAATTTTTATATGGGAAAAATCCGGAGGATTAAAATCAGGTTTTGGCATTCGTCGAATCTCCGTCGATTTTTTTAAGGCGCGCTTCGAGATCCGATTCAATGTCAAACTGAGGCGTCGGCGACCGGCTTAACTCCACGGTTTTCGGGTCTTCATTGAGCCGCTGGGCGCGTACTACGACTTCGTGCAGGCTTTCCAGAACGGCGGCAATGCGTTTGGACTGTCGTACGCAGGTTTCGGTCAGTTCCCTGTATTCCTCCAGCTGATCGTACTGCCGGCATACTTCAGCTTTCAGGGAAATCGAGGCGACCGCGTTGCGGATGTGATGATTCAGCGTCGTCAGTGTTTCGATCAGTCCTTTAAGATGGGAATGATTCCGTTCCTGTTTAATAAACGCCTGGATCAGCC
>JBBIRG010000284.1:0-4098 GCA_037441945.1 Bacteroidota bacterium
CGCGCCAAAATCGGCGTCGCGCTGCTCAAATACCGCCAGAAGGACGGGCTGTCTTACGTGCTGAACGCCATGAAAGACCCGTCGTTCCAGATGCGCCTAGCCGTCGTGAACGCATTCGGGGATTTTCAGCCAGAAGAAAGCGTCGGCCATCTGACCTCATTCCGGAAAGACCCTTCGGATTATGTCCGCTCGAAAACAGCCGAGGCGTTCGGAAAAATAGGATCTGCGGACGCAATAACCGTTCTGCGCGATATCATGAAAACTGACCCCTCGGAGTCGGTGCGGATCAGCGCGGCAATCGAATTGATGAAAACGGAAGAGGCCGCCGCTCTACCCGCCGTGATGAACGGCATTTATTCCTATGAAGATGATATCCGCGGCAAAGCCATCCTCGCCCTCGGCGACGCGAAGAATCCGGACGCGAAAGAAAAAATAAAAACCGTCATCCTTCCCCTCATCGAAGACCCGAACGAGTGGGTCCGGATTTCCGTCATCGGCGCGCTCGGGAAAATGGACGATACCGCATCGGCGGCGGTTGTTGAAAAATCACTGGAAACCGACCCCTCGCAGGATGTACGTGAAATAGCGCTCTCGGTGCTTTCACGCTTCCGCGGCGTCGCCATGATCGACAAACTACAGACCTATCTGAAAGATGAAACCTATTCGATGCGCTCAGCCGCCGTATCCGCGCTCGGAAGAATCCGCGACGGCAAACGGGTCAACCAGATCGTCATTCCCGCCGTATTCGACCGTATGATGAACGACCAGGACATGATCGTCCGCGTATGGGCCGCATTCGTGTTGTACGACATCCTCAACGATTACCGCATCACTTCTGCCGACGAAAAAAAACAATCCTCTTAAAATCAAACCCTTAAAGGAAAACATTTCATGAAAAAAATCATTCCCATCGTTATCGTCGTGATCCTGTTTTTCACCGGACTCGGATCCTATGTGGATTTTTACACCGACCTGCTGTGGTTCCGCTCTCTCGACTTTGAGGATGCGTTCTGGACCATGTACACGATGGAATACATGATAGGATTCCTGTTCTTTATACTGACCGTCCTGGTCTTCTGGCTGAATTATTATTTCACTAAAAAAGCCATGCCCATCGGCGGAAATGATTTCATGAAACTGGCGCCGCCCCATTTCGCCAAAATCATGAAACTCTCGTCGGTTGGCGCCGTGCTTTTCATCGCCTATCATATGGCCTCATGGGCGGCGGGAAAATGGATGGTTATCCTTCAGTACCTGAACGCCCAGCCGTTCGGACAGACCGATCCGGTATTCGGTCATGATATCAGTTTCTTCGTGTTTGACCTGCCGTTTATCAGCTGGCTGATCAATTACATTTTTACCGTGCTAGTCCTGAATATCATTATAGCAGTGGTCATTTACATCTTCCGGCGGGGCATTCTCTTTCTACCCACCGGGGTTCAGGTCGGTTTGTACGCGAAACGGCATATACTGGCCCTCTTCAGCGTGATATTTGCGTTATACATCTGGGATTATTATTACAGCGCTTTCAACATTCTGTACAACGAACAGGGAGCGGTTTTCGGAGCGGGTTATGCCGATATTCACGCTTCGCTCATCGGTTACCGCGTGCTGAGCGTTATTGCCGCTTTAGCCTGCATCCTGACCATTATTGGCGCGGTGAAAGCGAAATGGAAACACCTGATCGCCGGTTTCATCATGATGATCGGCATGGCCATCGTCATGCTGGGTATTTACCCGGCCATCATTCAGAAATTTGTCGTCACGCCGAACGCGCTGGAAAAGGAACGCCCGTACATCTTAGAAAATATCCTGAAAACACGCGCGGCTTTTCAATTAAATAAAATCCAGGAAAAGGATTTTCCGTACCAGCAGAATCTAACGGCAAACAGCCTGCAGGCCAATGCCGCGACCGTCAAGAACATCACCCTGTGGGATTACCGCCCGCTGAAGGACTCTTACTCCCAATTACAGGAAATCCGCCCGTATTACATGTTCAACGACATCGATATTGACCGCTACACGCTGAATAACGAATACCGCCAGGTGATGCTGTCCGCCCGGGAACTGAACCTGAATAAAATATCCAAAGGCGAAAACTGGATCAACCAGACCTTCATCTATACCCACGGTCACGGCGTGGTCATGAGCCCGGTCAACCGGGTCAGCAAGGAAGGACAGCCGGAATTTTTCATAAAAAACATTCCGCCGGAAAGCACGGTGGACGTGAAATTTGACCGGCCGGAAATCTACTTCGGCGAAATGCAGGCGCCGGATGACTACATTATTATCAAAACCAGCAAGGAAGAATTCGACTACCCGATCGGCGAGACCAACCAGCATACCTTTTATAAGGAAGAAACGGGAATAGACATCGGTTCCTTTGGAAGAAAACTGCTTTACGCGATCCGGTTCGGAAAATTCAGCATCCTGCTCAACGATTACATCCAGGACACCAGCAAAATCGTCTATTACCGGAACATTGCCGACCGGGTTAAGAAAATCACCCCTTACCTGAAATATGACGGAGATCCGTATCTGGCCATCGCCGACGGCCGGCTTTTCTGGATCTACGACGCTTTCACAACCTCAGGTCAATATCCGTATTCCAAGATGTATTACGAACCTTCGTCCGATCCCTTCGGAGGAGAATCTTTTAATTATATTCGCAATTCGGTAAAAGTTGTAATCGACGCCTACAACGGACAGACAACGTTTTATATGTTCAATCCGGAAGAAGACCCGCTGATCCGCGTGTACGCTTCGATTTTCAAGGGCGTTTTCAAACCGATCAGCGAAATGCCCGCCTCTATCAAGAGTCATCTCCGCTATCCCCAGGATCTATTTGACATACAGGCGAAGTTGTATTCCATTTATCATGTCGAAGACGTCAACGTATTTTTCAATCGTGAGGATATCTGGAACATTGCTGAGGAAAAATACGGCGCTTCCACCAAACAGATGGAAAGTTATTATATGATCATGCGCCTGCCCGGCGAACCCAAAGAAGAATTCATGCTGATGGTTCCTTACACGCCGAACGCCAAGGCCAACATGATCGCCTGGCTTTGCGTGCGCAGCGACGGCGACAATTACGGCAAACTGCTCGTGTACCGCTTCCCGAAATCGGAACTGATTTACGGCCCGAACCAGATCGAGGCGCGCATCGACCAGACGCCGGATATTTCCGAAAAACTTTCGCTGTGGAATCAGCAGGGCTCTCGCGTGACGCGGGGTAACATGCTCGTCGTGCCGATCAACAATTCCGTGGTTTACGTCGAACCGCTGTACCTGCAGTCGGAACAGAGCAAAATGCCGGAACTGAAAAAAGTTATCGTCGCCTACGCGAACTACATCGCCATGGAAGACAATCTGGAACTCGCGCTGGACAAGATCTTCGGCGGCGTAATCGGCTCCATCACTGAAAAAACGGAGGATCAGGCCGGCGAAGTCAAAACGGCGGGTATCGGCGAAACATCCCAGAAAATTCTGTTGCAGTCGCTGCGATCCATCAAAGAACTTACGAGGTCGGCGCTGGATAATTACAGGCGTTCGCAGGAATCCGTGCGGAGCGGTAACTGGAGCAAATACGGCGAAGACCTTGAGCGGCTTCGCAAGGACCTGGAAAAACTCAGCGAAGTCAGCAAAGGATTATAATTTCCACTTTAAACGGATTGACTTTATGAGCGGACATTCAGGGAATCAATCGCAGGGACACGGATTTTACAACCGGCGTAACGGTCTCCTGTGGACCGATAACGAGGACGAAGCGGCCGAACTGGAATTCACGCTGAACACACTGCTCGGTCTTCGGATACTGACCGTTAAATCGTTCGATGAAGCGGATAAGATCCTGCACGAAAAACAGATCAGCATCGTTCTTTCCGACGTGAAGATCAATTACGCCCGGCCATGGAAACTGTGCCAGGAAATCAAAAACAACGACCAATACCGCCACATCCCCGTCATCATGCTGTTGGACAAGGAAGATAAGAAAAACCGCACGTCGGCGATGGACATGGGCGCCGACGATTTTATACTGCGGCCTTTTGATAATTCCGACATTTACAACCGCATCCGCGCCCAGCTGAGAATTTA
>JBBIRG010000285.1:0-4092 GCA_037441945.1 Bacteroidota bacterium
TTCGGCGTCCGCCAGCATGCCCTTCATTTCATCAATTGGTAAACCGCGTACTTCATGGGGTTTCATGGGATTCTCCTTTTTCCTGTTTCCTTACGCGCGCACATCGCCGCGAACGACAAACTTAGATTGAACGGGCAGTTTAAAGGCCGCCAGGCGGAACGCCTGTTTGGCCTGGTCGGCCGTCACGCCGTCGATTTCAAACATGACGCGTCCGGGCTTGACCACCGCTACCCAGAATTCGGGCGCGCCTTTACCGGAGCCCATACGGGTTTCCGCGGGTTTTTTCGTAACCGGTTTGTCCGGGAAGATCCGGATCCAGATTTTTCCGCCGCGCTTGATATAACGCGTCATCGCGATACGGGCGGCTTCGATCTGGCGGCTTGTGATCCATCCGCATTCTACGGTTTTAAGACCGTACGAGCCGAAACTGACCTCGTTGCCGCGCGTGGCTTTTCCGCGCATTTTGCCGCGGTGATGTTTTCGGTGCTTGACTTTTTTCGGCATTAACATATTCGTGATTCTCCTGTTGAAAAACTTCTTTCGGCGCTGTCCGTCAGCGGTTCGCTTTTATGATTGCTGCTGCGTTTTTCCCAGCACTTCGCCGCGACAGATCCAAACTTTGATGCCGATCTGGCCGTAGGTGGTCTGGGCGGTTGCGCGGGCAAAATCGATGTCGGACCGCAGGGTGTGCAGCGGCACGCGGCCTTCGTTGTAGCGGTCGGCGCGGGCCATTTCCGCGCCGCCGAGACGGCCGGAAATCGCCACGCGTATGCCGTCGGCGCCCATGCGCATCGTGGACCGCACCGCGTTTTTCATCGCGCGCTTGTAGGGCATCTGCCCTTCAATCTGACGGGCGATGTCGCTGGCGACTAAATAAGCCTCCAGTTCCGGCGTCTTGATCTCGCTGATGTTCAGCCGGATTTCCTTGCCCGTGATTTTCTTCAATTCTTCGCGCAGTTGGTCAACGTCTTTTCCTTTCCGCCCGATCACGATTCCGGGACGCGCCGTATGGATCGTTATCGTGATCACTTCGGTTTCTTTCTTGATCCGCTCAATGACGATTTTATTGACCCGCGCGTCTTTGGGAAGACGGGCGTCAAGGTATTTGCGCAGTTTCAGGTCTTCCTCGAGTTTATCGGCAAAATTCTTTTCGTCATACCAGCTGGAATCCCAAGTTTTGATGATCCCTAACCGAAGCCCTATCGGATGCGTTTTTTGTCCCAAGCGTTCCTCCGTATGGTTAAATCGTCAGTATGTAAAAAATTGTTCTTCATCGAAAATGCTTTCCCTTATTCTTTTACGCCGACCATGACCGTAATATGACTGGTTCTTTTCCGGATCATCGAGCGCCGCCCCATGGAGGCCGCGCGTCCGCGTTTCAGCGTGGGTCCGCCGTCGACAAAAACCGTTTTCACAATGATGTTTTCCTTATCCGTTTCCGGCTTGAGGTACATCAGGTTGGCCACCGCCGAGGCGATCGCCTTTTCCAGGTGGCTGGACGCGCCTTTCTGCGTGAACCGGAGCAGATGAATCGCTTCGTCGGCTTTTTTCCCGCGGATGAGCTCGGCTACTTGCCGTACTTTTCGCGGTGAGATTCTAAGGTGTTTTTCGAGTGCCTTGCCTTGCATCTGATCTCCAAACATTAAGATGATTTACTTTTTCACGCCCGATGCGGCGGCGGCGGCTTTACTGCCCGAGTGGCCGCGGAATATGCGGGTCGGCGCGAACTCGCCTAATTTATGCCCCACCATGTTTTCCGTGACGTAGACCGGGATGAACGTCTTTCCGTTGTGCACCGCGACCGTATGCCCGACAAATTCGGGGGAAATCGTACATGCGCGCGCCCAGGTCTTGATCACTTTTTTGGCGCTGGATTTGTTCATGCCTTCAATTTTCGCCAGCAGTTTGCCGTCTAAATAAGGGCCTTTTTTGATTGAACGACTCATCGTTTAGATTCCTTTTATTGACACTTTCTTTTCTTTTTTTTCGCTTTTTCTTTTTTTCGCTAATTTGCTTTATTGTCGCTTATTTTGCTTTTCTTCGTTTAATAATGTACCTGTTGGTCCGGTGGTTTTTCTTGCGCGTCTTGTACCCCTTGGTCGGCTGTCCCCAGGGCGTTACGGGATGCGGATTTCCCTGAGGGGCCTTGGCTTCGCCGCCGCCGTGCGGATGATCGACCGGATTCATGACGACGCCGCGGTTGTGCGGGCGCAACCCCAGCCAGCGCATACGTCCGGCTTTCCCGAAAACAAGGTTTTCATGCTCGATGTTTCCGATCTGACCAATCGTCGCATAACAGTTTTCCAGGACCTTCCGGATTTCGCCGGAAGGCAGGCGGAGTTGAACATAACCTTCCTCGCGCCCGATCAGGCTCGCGAACGCGCCGGCGGTACGGACCATCTGACCGCCCTTGCCGGACTTCAGTTCGATATTGTGGATCGTCGATCCCAGTGGGATATTCTTCAGCGGCAGGGCGTTGCCGATACGGATTTCGGCGTTCTCGCCGGCCATCAGCTTGTCGCCGACGCGCAGATCCTTCGGGGCGAGAATATAGCGGCGCTCGCCGTCGGCATATTTCAGCAGGGCGATATGCGCGCTCCGGTTCGGATCATATTCGATCGATTCCACGGTAGCGGGGACATTGCGCTTGTCGCGCTTGAAATCGATAATCCGGTACATCCGCTTGTGTCCGCCGCCGCGGAAACGGGACGTCGTATGTCCGATATTGTTGCGACCGCCTGTTTTCTTCAGCGGAACCACCAGCGATTTCTCCGGCGTGGTTTTGGTTACCTCGGCATTATCCAGATTCGTCAGATAACGACGGCTGGGAGTGTAGGGTTTATACGTTTTCAACGGCATATGGTTTCTCCTGTGTCGTTCGGCTCAGGCAAGCAGCCCGGCCTTCTCTTGGATGACTTAAACTCCTTCAACAAATTCGATCGTCTGATCCTTGGCGACGGTCACAATCGCTTTTTTCCAGTTGCGCGTGCGGCCTTCGGTGCGGCCGGCGCGCGTAAAACGGACCATTTTCTTGCCTTCAATATTGACCGTGCGGACGGAAATAACCTTGACCTTATAAAGACTTTCCACCGCTTTGCGGATACGGATCTTGTTTTCTTTCGGCGCAACCTCGAACACGTACTGGTTCAGGAGCTCGCCGTTGCGTTTCTTATTGTCCTTCAGATGGGTCGCCTTTTCCGTTACCACCGGACGGATGAGAATTTTATTGATGGTTGAATGATCCATGTCAATTACCTATGGTTAAATAGTTCTCGTTAGTTCGTTCCGAACGCTTTGCGTACATTGGCCAGTGCGGATTCATGGAACACGACATAATCCGCGTGCATAACGTCGTACGTGGATATTGCGCTGATCGCGCTGACTTTCATGCCGGGAATGTTGCGGCATGATTTCTTGAAATTCTCGTACGTTTTCAGGTCGTTATCGTTTTTAATGACGGCCGTTTTGTCAACCAGCATGAGCACGCGGTTAATCTTTTTGGATTTGCGCGTTTTGGTCTTATTCTCTCCGGATTCTTCCCCGCCGCTGACCGTTTTCACGTACATCACGTTGTACAGTCCTAGTTTTTTCAGAACATCGTACACCTGGCTGGTTTTGGGCTGTTCAACGCACAGCGCGTGGAAATCCTCAACGACCACGATCCGCTGGTCTTTAGCTTTGTAGGCCAGCGCGGATTTACGCGCGAGAACTTTCATTTTCGCGTTCATATCTTTTTTATACAGATGGGGCCTGGGTCCGAAAATAATAGCGCCGCCCGGCCATAACGGTGTTTTGACCGATCCCGCTCGCGCCCCGCCGGTGCCTTTCTGCTTCCACGGCTTCTTGGTCGTACCAGAAACGGTCGAACGTTCCAGCGTGCTGTGCGTACCGTGGCGCTTGTTCGCCAGTTCCGCCTTGACGGCGAGATATACGACATGGTCGTTCGGCGTCACACCGAAAATATCTTCCGGTAATTCGAGGCTCCGGCCGGTCTGTTCGCCATTGATGTTTTTGACTTCTAGTTTCATATCCATGATCCTCAGGTATTAAGGCAATCCTTGATCGCCCGTTAGTCCTTTACAATTTCAACGT
>JBBIRG010000286.1:0-4090 GCA_037441945.1 Bacteroidota bacterium
CGATAAAGATTTACAACATGCTCGGCCAGGAAGTGCGCACATTGGTAAATGAAAATCAATCCGCCGGATTCAGGCAAGTCATGTGGGACGGCATGAATAACCACGGCATCGCCGTTCCCTCGGGACTTTATATCTGCAGGATTGTCGCGGGTAATTTTATAAAATCGAACAAGATGCTGCTGATAAAATAAAAAGTTAAACTTCATTAAAAAGCTTAACTTTTTTAACATCGTTAAACAGAAAGCTATTCTCAGAGCCTTATTCGACGCAGCGCCAGAAAAAACATTCTTGAAACAGGCCTGCAACGGAGAAATAACAGTATTATTTCTTCAGCATCATATCGGTAAGACGTGAATCCACAAAAGCAGCCGTTTGTTCGGCCAGTACAGCCGCTTCTTTCAGAATCCGGTTGCATTGTTTTTGCATGTCCGAAACATAAGCGTCATCCCGGATGTCCTTGAGATTGATCATCACATTCCATACTCCGCCGCGCACACCCGCGTATCCCATTTGAGCGCCCACAGCGGCGTCGGTGATTGAATTCGGGTTCCCGATTTGGGCGACTTCAGACGCCAGCTTCATGGCCTCCAGGCTGGCCGCGGCTGTGCGCCAGGGTACGTCGATAGCGATCTTGATCCCTTCCTGCATTTTTTGCAGGCGGTGTTCTTTTTCAGCGGGAGTACTTTGGGGCAAACGGCGCGCTTCCATGAACGCATTAAACGCGTTGGTATCGTCGTCAATGGCGGCCAGCAGGCGGTCTTTGATCATCTGTGCCTTGTCGGCTATAGCGCAAAGGGCTTCGTCCTTATTTTCGGATCCGGCTTTGCCGTGGGTAAGGTTCGCCACCATTGCCGCGAGTGAAGCGCCCAGGGCTCCGGCAAGCGCGGCGATGGATCCGCCGCCGGGCGCCGGAGTATCGCGGGAAACTTCATCCGCAAATTCATGGACTTTTAGGCTTGCCAGCGCTTTCGGATCATACCCGGGAAGGCCTAGGACTTTTTTGCCGATCTCAAAAGGAGACGCGTCATTCAGACCCAGTGAGAACTGGGCCGTGCGCAGTACATCCGGCACGGGAATACCCGTACTGCGGCCCTGCATGCGAAGATAATGCTTACCGGCTTCATACAGCGCCTGAAAAGGCACCAAACCCACGATTTCACTGCCCGTGACAACAAGTCCGCGTTCGACGGCAAGCCTGCGGGCTTCATCGTATACGGCATGCATCGGCGTCGCTTTGTAGTTGGTGAGATTGACGGATATCTGAGCGCGTTTGTATTCATCAACATACCATCCGATCGCCTTGCAGAAATTAAATTTGCCCGGTATGTAGACCTTTTGCCCTGCAAGTTTAGCAGGATCAACATCGTTGGCTTTGAGAAGGGCGGCCAGATCGTATCCGTGTTCGTTCCGGCAATGATCAAATATTTCAGACTGGGTTTTGCAAATGCAGTCACAGGATCCGCAGGGAAAGGCGCCGTCCTTGTAATAAAGAATATCGCCCATGTTGTAATACGGATGTATGCGTCCTGTTCTGGCGACCCGGCCTTTTTCCCTTAACGAAAAGGCGATATCGGTGGCATGGTTTTTATCGGAAGAATTCAGCGTAATGTTATAGGCCACCAGGAATTCACGCGCGCCGACGATCGTTGCGCCAGAACGGGCATTAAATTGGGCAGGGCCGAAATCCGGCTTCCATTCGGGGTCATGAAGTTTCTTTTCCAGTCCTTCGTATTCCCCGCGACGCACATCGGCAAGGTTTTTACGTTCCGGTTTTGAAGCCGCTTCTTCGTATAAATAAACGGGAATCCGGAGTTCCCGTCCGATGCGTTCACCCAGCCTGCGGGCCAGAGCGGCGCATTCATCCATTGTTAAGTTTTCTACCGGTATGAACGGAACGACGTCGGAGGCGCCAATCCGGGGATGCGCGCCTTTCTGGACGGTCATATCAATGACCTGGGAAGCTTTCTCAACAGCGCGGAAAGCGGCCTCCAGTACCGTTTCGGGTTCTCCAATAAAGGTAACCACGGTACGGTTGGTATCCGCGCCGGGATCGACATTCAGAAGCGTCACGCCGGAAACGGTTTCGATAGCATCTGTGATGGCCTTGATTTTCATGGGATCTCGGCCTTCACTGAAATTCGGAACGCATTCAACTATTTTTTTCATAGCTCCTTTCAATCGGTTATGTGGTGGTATTCTTTTTTTCAAAGGATTTATAAAACCGCATGTATTCTTCGGGCGTCATGTAATCCCGTTTTTCCATCGCGCCGAAATATTTCTTGTACCGTTTGGCGTTCCAGGAAATGACCACCCGGATGTCTCGCTGGCGCGTCGTCGTGAACATCATGCCTTCGGTCAGGTTGCCCGTATACTGCATGGTTTGGAGCACCTCGCTGAAAAAATGATCCATGAAATACTCCGTCGAAAGGTCGTAATGCAGCGGATACACAATATCAATGTTGTACGTCCGGTCGAAATTCTCGAAGAACCCGAGCAATTCCTCCTCGCCGCAATGCGGGGCGATCAGACTGCAGACCTCGAGCAGGTTGAAAATGGTGGTGCATTTTTTCGTGTTCTGCACTCGGTGCAGAAACAGGCTGTTGGATTCGTACCGCGGATCGTTTTTGTAGAAATTATCCAGGATGAAAATGTCGCTGTCAATCAGAATCATCGGAATACCTCCTGAGGCTGGCGGTCGCCTCTTCCAGGCTGCTGAAAGGGATTTTATTTTCCACCCTGGAAACGACTTGTTTGAGTTTTTCCCGTGAACTGATCTGCTGTTCGCTGGAAATTTCGAGCGCGCTGCGCCTCCGGATTTTTTCCAGGGCTGACGCTCCCGGAACCTGAGCGGCGACCTGTCCGGACAATATTTCGTCTGTGACGATGATCAGCAACTTGGTGTTGTTCTCCAGGTCAAGGTCTTCCAGCGACTCGATTTTCCCGTTCCGGTAAACGCCGTTAACTGTCCGCATAAATATCCTTTGCAGGGTAAGGTAAGAAAATGCGACTTTTTAATGCGCTTTGAGTTCGTCGTCATTGATTTTAACCGACGGGTACTCGCGCAGCTTGGTCACGATTTCATTCATGATGAAATGCAGCCGGTCTTCCGTTTTCGCCTCGAAGCGGATCACCAGCACGGGCTGCGTGTTGGATGCGCGCACCAATCCCCATCCGTCTCCGTACTGCACGCGGACGCCGTCGACGTCGATAATGCTGTATTTTTTGCGGAAATATTCGCGCACTTCGTCTACAATTTTGAATTTTTCCTCGTCGGTGGTATCCACGCGGATTTCAGGAGTGGAAACGAACTGCGGAATGCTGTCGGCCATTTCAGCAAGCGTCTGGTGAGAACGCGAGAGCATCTGCAGGAGACGGCAGGCGACGTAAATCGCGTCGTCGTAACCAAAGAAATCGTCCGCGAAAAAGATATGCCCGCTCATTTCGCCGGCCAGCGGGTTGTGCAGTTCTTTCATTTTCGCCTTCAGGACCGAATGGCCGGTTTTCCACATCACCGGTTCGCCGCCGTGGTTTTTGATATCTTCGATAAGCGCCTGCGAACATTTCACGTCGAAAAGAATTTTTGACCCCGGCTGTCGCTGGTTGATTTCACGGGCGAACAGGGCAATCAGCTTGTCGGCCCAGACAACCCGTCCTCGGCTGTCGATTGCGCCGACCCGGTCGGAATCGCCGTCAAATCCAAGGCCAAGATCCGCTTGGTTCTCTATTACCAGCTTCTGAAGATCCACGATGTATTCGAGTTTCGTCGGGTCCGGAAGATGGTTCGGAAAATTACCGTCGGGTTCGCAGTACAGTTCGATCACTTCGCAACCCAGTATGCGGAACAGATGCGGAGCGATAGGTCCGGCCGTTCCGTTTCCGGCGTCAATCACGATCTTGAATTTTTTATCCAGACGGATTTTTTTATGGATCATATCGACATACGCGGGAAGAACTTCTTCTTTATATTCGTTTCCGGCGCCTGTTTTAAAGGCTTTCTTGTCGATCAAGACTTTCATTTTTTGGATTTCGCCGCCGTAAATCGGGGCTAGCCCGAGGCACATTTTGAATCCGTTGTATTCCCTCGGATTGT
>JBBIRG010000287.1:0-4082 GCA_037441945.1 Bacteroidota bacterium
TTACCATGGCGGCAGAAATAACATTCGGTTACCGGACAAATTCAATGGCGTTGCTTACCGATGGTTGGCATATGGCGTCACATGTATTTGCGCTTGGATTAACATGGATTGCATATGTTGCGGCAAGAAAATTAGCCGCAACCGGACCGTTTTCATTCAACAAAAAGAAACTTTGTGCGCTTTCCGGTTTCACAAGCGCGGTTGTTTTACAAATAATCGCCGTTCTTATGGCCGTCGAATCGGCAGGCCGGTTCCTGCATCCAATAACAATCATATTCAATGAGGCAATCTTTGTAGCCGTCATCGGACTTGCGGTCAACGGTTTGAGCGCCTATTTTCTTCACCACAACTATGAACATCATGACCACAATATCCGGTCTGCATACCTGCATGTGCTGGCCGACGGACTGACAAGCATTTCGGCAATCATGGCTCTGCTTGCGGGTAAATTCTTTCACCTGTATTCGTTGGATAGTATCAGCGGAATGTTAAGTTCATTGATCATTACCAAATGGGCGATTTCCTTGATGATCGGTTCAGGAAAAGAACTTATTGACTACGAACAAAAAAAAAGCTGATGAAATAGGAAAAATGGCGATAATGGAAAACCCACCAACTTCATAACATCAACGGATTGAGACTGATCCGAAGAGAAAAGATCCGCTTTCAGGCGATGATGGTCGAAAAATAGGCTGAAAAAAGGAACGAAGAAAAAAATCAGGTACAGACGGTCCGAAAACCTTCAAAACGCTTCATTTTGAGTCCCGATGCCTGTCTCGAGTGGAGCCGAGAGAAATCGGGAAAAATGCAACTACAAGTTTTCATGTTTCATATAGTCCATGTTTTATTGAATTTTCGGACACGTCTCATAATCAATAATTCCAGCAGCGAATCGGCAACTATGCCTGGGACTGGTTTTTTAAGGACCGCTCCTTTATCATCCAGATTCGGCTGAATCCTTTTTTTAAAACCCAGTAAAGCGCCGTGGATAAGGGCGTTATAAAGACCAACCAAGCCGCCATGGCCAGTACGTTGGCCATCCACAACGACTCAACGGTTCCGATAAAATCGGTAGCCAGCATCGAAAAAACATCTTCCAACGAAAACGGAATTGGATCAGTCTGGAAAATCCACGCGCCGACATGAAAAAAAGGAATGTAGAACAACAACTGCAGGGGATAAACAAATCCGTTGACTAGCTGTATCGCAGGAATATTCAAGCGAAGAGCGAATCCGAAAACTGCACATAATAAAACCGTTGCGCCCAGCACGGGAAATGTCCCCAGCCAGAAACCTAGTGCGACGGCCAGCGCGAGTTTTTCGGGTGTAACGCCCTGTTTCAGGAAATTCAGCAGAGGTTGAATCAGCCGGCGTCTGAAAAATTCTTGGATGAGCCGTATCATCTGGACCGCGTGTTGTTCATGCCCATGTACAGCATTTGCATGACATGAGTATTACGAATGGCAAATGCCGCTTCGCAGTATCTCAAATAGTAATTGCATTTGCCGAAAAACGTCTCGTCAAATCCCAGCCGCCGCCCACATAGGATTCCCCAAATCCGATATTGCTGAAAAGAACCCCTTTTTTTTAAAGAAATCAGGCTTGCGGATATGAAGACGGGCGGATAAGCCGGAAACTAGTGTTTCGTAATATCTTCTTTCCCCGCCGGGAAGGGTCAGTTCCAGATGCCCCTGATCCATTCCGTCGGTGATTTCTTTATAACAAAAACGGTTTTGTTTCGGTTTAAGTCGGTTATGAATCGCTTTGCCCCGGTAAATACAAGAGCTGATTTTCTTGTCATTATCTGGATCAATATCATCCGTTTAGAATTTGCGTCCGTCTCTTTACAGAAAAAATTTCCATTTAACCAACAATTCCCCTGAAATATTCCCGGAAATCGTCAAATGAATTCCAAAGATCAAAAATTGGAAGTAAAATCTGTTCATAAGAATTCACCACACAAAAATGACGTCATCTTCGCCAATGCCGATGGGTTTTCCTGGTTCTTTCGAAGATGATGACAGCGTTTCAAGCCATTCAGTCGCAACTGCTTTACCAAAAGACACATCGACAGTTTGTTCGTTATCGCGGATCGTCCATTCGCGCGCAAAAGATTCTCCGGGTTTAAAATTCAGAATCAGCGCCGAACGGTTTTCAGCCGGTAAATAGAAGCAAGGTAAGGCCGCTATCGTTCTTGTTACCGGTTTAATTTTTAAGACATGCCGCATCGGGTGATCTGAGAGCATTATGGTTTTCAGTAATCTAATAACGAAATCTTTGCCGGTTTTATCTGCCCGGAAATGCCACTCACTTCCGATCCAACCGTCGGTTTTATACTTCCAGAAATAAACCGACCCCTGATTCATGTTTTCACCGGATATCAAAGTTGTGTTATCCGCGCAATCCGTGTTCCAATGTTTTCCGCACTCACTTTTCTTTTTTAAACAACGCCATTAATATTAGCGCCCAGCCGATCGCCGAAAATATTGTCGACACAGCGCCTTTCACGGTAAAGATCCATCCGTAAGACTGATATCCCATACCGGATCTCATCAAAAACACAGGGAGGAACACATTGGATATAAAACCCAGAAACCCGTTAAACAGGAAGAGAAGCATGGCAATAATAATCAGGTTATATCGTCCGGGGTTTTCGCTTCGTTTCCCGAACGCCAGGATCAAGGCGATCGCCCAGATGATGAATAACGGGGCGTACCATATCAGATTGGAAAAAACAGAATAGGTTTCGCTCATGACAGTCCTCCGAAAAAATAAGTTATCGGTTTATCGCTGACATTATTTCAGCAGATGTTCTTTCATGAATAATACAAGCGTTGCGAAGTAATAATCGTTGTTTTTCTTTTTCGCGAATCCGTGACCTTCGTCATTGGCGCAGAGGTACCACACCGGCGTTTTGATTTTCTTCAATGTCTCTACCATCTGGACGGCCTCGCTGACCGGAACGCGGGGGTCATTCGCGCCCTGCACGATGTACAAAGGTTTTTTGATTTTTTCGGCGTTGTTGGTCGGGGCGATTTTCAGCATGAAGGCTCTCATGGCTTCATCGCGTTCATCGCCGTATTCAACGCGGCGCAGGTCACGGCGGTAACCTGATGTGTTTTCAAGGAAAGTAACTAGGTTCGATATGCCGACAAAGCTCATCGCGCATTTGATCCTGTCGCTGTAATACGTGGAAATCGCAAGCGACATATGCCCGCCGTAACTGCCTCCCATCACCATAATGCGATCCGCGTCAAGGCCGGGCTGAGCCGCGATCCAGTCGAACAGCGCGTTGATGTCTTTATACGAATCTTCTCGCTTGAACCCGTTATCAAGTTTCATAAACGTTTTGCCGAATCCCGTGGAACCGCGGATATTCGGAAAGATCAGCGTGATTCCGAGCTCATTCAGCAGGTAATTGTATCGGCCCATGAACCCGGGCTGCGACTGGGCTTCCGGTCCGCCGTGTATTTCAATGACCACCGGACGTTTTCCGGCAAATTTTGCGGGCGGTTCATACATAAACCCGGTAATCTTCAGTCCGTCGAATGATTTCCATTCGATGAGCTTCGGCGCGGGAAGGCCTGACATGTTGATGCCGCCGGTCTCGCTGGTGGTCCAGCGTTCAATCTTTTGTTTTTTGACGTCGATCGTATAGACGTCCGTCGGACCCTGGGAGGTCTGATAGCTGAAGGCGATTTCCTGACCGTTCGCGTGCCAGTCGACACCGCCGATTAAACCGACAGCCAGTTTAGGCAAACTCTGCTCCTTTAGATTTTTCAGATCAATCAAGTGCATAGCCGAGACGCCGTTTTCGTTGGTCATGTATATCATCTTCATCCGGTCGGGGGACATCGCCAGTTCATTCACGTCCCAGTTGATCTTGTCGGTGATAATTTTAACCGATTTTGTTTTCAGGTCCATCAGCGCCAAACGTAGATATTCAGATTCTAAATCGGATGTGTAATAAATTCGCGTTCCGTCGGCGTTAAATCTTCCGGCGCCGTAAGCGATTTTGACGGAATCCTGGGCCGGGGTAAGCTGGGTTTTGGTTTTCGCGGCCACATCAACCAGCCACAGAT
>JBBIRG010000288.1:0-4034 GCA_037441945.1 Bacteroidota bacterium
ATTTTCTACTTCTCAAAATGAAGGCATTTAGATAGTTTTCGGACATTCGAAGTGGGAAAATTGCGGAATAAATATTAATTAAGATTAGCCTGACAATTCTTCATCCGTGAAACGAGCCGCCGTATTGAATTAGAATGGAAATTGGACTTCAGCCGATATTAGAAAAATGAACTACCCCGCCACAAGCAGCGGGGTATCATTTGTTATTTTGAGTCTTTCATCATGAAAACCTACGGTTTTCATACTTTCCCTAAATGGTTCCCCGAGGCAAGCCAAGGGGTATAAAATGTAATGAAAAAATTTTTTTACCCAAACAAAGCATTTGACTAATACAAATAATACTGTAAATTACGCGCATGCTGAAATCGGCGAAAAAAATCATAAACGATGCGATGGAGATAAAACATGGCTAAATACCGGATTGCCTGGATGCCGGGAGACGGCATCGGGAAAGACGTCATGGATGCCGCGAAAATCGTCATGGATAGGATCGAACTCGACGCGGAATACATACCGGCCGACGTCGGTTGGGAATTCTGGCAAAAGGAAGCCGATCCGCTTCCCCAGCGGACCATAGAAATCCTGAAAACGGTGAATGCGGCGCTGTTTGCGGCGATTACGTCCAAACCGGCGCCGGAGGCTGAAGCGGCGCTCGATCCGACGATGCGCGGGCTGGGCATCAAATACCGCTCCCCGATAGTCCGTATACGCCAGCTCTTTGACCTTTATATGTGCGTTCGCCCCTGTAAAAGTTATCCGGGCAACCCGCTGAATTTCCAGGAAAATATCGACGTAACGGTTTTCCGCGAAAACACCGAAGACGTTTATGTGGGCGTCGAGTACAGCCCCGTGCCCGACAGTTTAGCCGACGCGCTGATGCAGGCTAACAGGGCTTTTGCGCCTTTCCGGATGCTGCCCGGCGATCATTACGCGATCAGCCTTAAAATTAACACCCTGAAGGCGACCGAACGGATTTTCAAAGCCGCGTTTGAACACGCCGTCGCGCATAATAAAAAACGCGTTACGATCGTCCATAAAGCGAATGTGCTCCGCGCGACCGACGGGCTTTTCCTCAAGATCGGCAGGGATATGGCAAAGGATTATCCGGGCATCGAAACCGACGACGCCAATTTCGACGCAATTACCACGGGTCTTTTGCGCCATCCCCATGATTACCAGGTGCTGGTTTTGCCGAACCTTTACGGTGATATTATTTCCGCGCTGGCGATGCAGATGGTCGGCGGGCCGGGATTCGGGTGTTCGGCGAATATCGGCGAAAAATTAGGCGTTTTTGAGCCTACCCACGGTTCCGCCCCGAAATATGCGGGCCAGTACAAAGTCAACCCGATCGCGACCATACTCGCCGCGAAAATGATGCTGACCTACCTCGGCGAACACGAAAAAGCGGTAAGCATCGAACGCGCGGTCAAAGCGGTTATCGCCGAAGGAAAAGTGAGGACCTATGATATGAAAGGCTCCAACACGACGATCGAAATGGCCGAAGCAATTGCTGAAAAATTGTAAATAAAAAAGCGAAACCGCAATCTCCGGAACGATACGCGCACTTAAAAAATGAAA
Source organism: Bacteroidota bacterium (assembly GCA_037441945.1). Classification (GTDB taxonomy): domain Bacteria; phylum CLD3; class CLD3; order SB21; family JBBIRG01; genus JBBIRG01. Next base: position 1,579 of record JBBIRG010000288.1, read on the forward strand.
GCCGTTCATCCTGAAATATGAACGGCTTTTTTAATTTTGACGGGAAATGAATTATTTTACGGAATTCCCGTCCGTGTCGATGAATTGGATCTCGCCGAGATTGAGCTCTTTGATGCTGGATTCAATTTTTGAACGATCGCCGACGATGACCCAGACGACCTGGTTCGGTTTCAGGACTTTTTTCGAGGCGTTATGGACGTCGGCCAGTTTCAGATTACGTACCTTCTGCGCATAATGGTCGTAGTAATTTTCCGGGAATTCAAAATTCACTATTTCGTAAATTGAGCGCATGACGGCCATGTTTGTTTCCCAGATGCCGGGAAGCTGCAGGATCTGGTTGTTCTGCGTTTTTTCAAATTCCCGCTGGGTTGCGGGGCGCGAACCTGTAAATTCGCTCATTTCCTTCAGGATTTCGGACATCGCTTCCTTCGTTTTATCGGACTGGACGGGGGAATACGCGATGAACGGCCTTTGTCCGCGCGCCCCGGGAAGGAAGGATCCCGCTCCGTACGTCCAGTGCTTGTCCTCGCGTAAATTCATGTTCAGACGCGATGTAAAATCGCCGCCGAAAATGTTGTTCATGGTCTCTATGGCGATTCCGTCCGGATCCCCGGATGACGGCGCTACATGTCCCGCGAAGATGATCGACTGGATTGAGCCCGGGCGGTCAATCAGATATACGGCTGACTTCGCCTTATGATCGACTTTGGCGACGCTTTTCTTCGGAGAGGTTCCTTTCCTCCAGTTCTTGAACAAGGCTTCGAGTTTCGGCTGGATTTCTTTCAGTGAGACATCGCCGACGATCAGCAGGGTTGCGTTGTTCGGTTTGAACCAGTTTTCATGCATTTTCATCAGGTCCTGGCGCGTGATTTTCGCGACTGACTGTTCGTTGCCGGAGCCGGTAAACGGAGAGCCGTACGCATGGTTCTTGCCATAGAGAAGCTGCGGAAACACGCGGAGCGCCATCTGGATTGGCGTGACTTTCTCGCGCTGAATCGCGGCCAGCTGCTGTTTCTGCAGGCGGCTGAAATCATTTTCCGGAAACGACGGGTTCAGAATCACGTCGGCGAAAATGTCAAGCGACTTTTCGATATTCGTTGTCAGCGATGTAAGGTTCACCGAGGATATGTCAAGATCAGCGCCGGTATTCAGCGTGGAGCCCAGCAGGGCGAGTTCGTCGCTGATCTGAAGCGCGGTGCGGGTTTTTGTACCCTCGTCTATCATGTTCATCAGCAGGTTCATCGCGCCCGGCGAAGCGGACTGGTCGGCTGCGTATCCGGCGTCGATCATCAGATTGAAATTCACCACAGGAACGGCTTTCCGTTCGGCGAGAATGATTTTCAGACCGTTTGAGAGCGCGGCTTTCTGCATGGCCGGAAATTTCGCGGCCGGAGCGTTGCCGGCGGTCGGGAGTTTGGAACGGTCCGCGCCGGATTTTTCATGCGACCGTTCGGGGAACGGCAGGATTTCCAACGCGTACGCCCCGTCGGACAGCCATTCTTTCGCGGCAAGATGAAGGTCTTTCGCGGCGGCGTCTTTGACGGTATTCAGAAGGGTTTTGTAAAAGCCCGCGTCTCCCTTGAACGTCTGGCATCGCGCGAGTATGTCCGATTTGCCGCCGAATCCGCCGATGCGCTCGACGCCCCGAACGAATCCCGCGATGTACTGCGTTTTCACGCGTTCAACTTCCTGTTCGGTCGGTCCGTCCTTGATGAATTTCGCAAGTTCCTCATCCACGGCTTTCTCGATTTTCTCAAGGCTCTCCCCGGGTTTCGCCATGACTTCGATGAAAAGCAGTCCGGCGATCTCGCGCTGGTCAAGGTACACGTCGACGCGCGTGGCGGTCTGGTCGTCGTATACCAGGCGTTTGTACAATCTGGAAGTTTTTCCCTGTCCCAGCACGTCGGTCACAAGATCAAGATGGGACGCCGTTTTGGAACCCCAGGCGGGAACGTTCCATACTTTGATCAGTTTCGGCTGGGGGACGCGATCCTGAACGATCTGCCGCTGGACGCCGGTGCGCCGGGCGATCCATTCCTTGTGATGCGCGACCGGAGGGCCGGCGGGAATATCGCCGAAATATTTCTCAACTCTTTCTTTTGCCGCGTTTGCGTCAATATCGCCGGCAATGACGATCACCGCGTTCGAGGGCCCGTAATACGTTTTGAACCATTCATGCACGTCGTTCAGCGACGCCGCGTTCAGGTCTTCCATGGACCCGATGACCGTCCACGAATAGGGATGTCCCGCCGGAAAAACCGCGCGGGCAATCAGTTCTTCAGCAACGGCATACGGCTCGTTTTCGTACTGACGCTTTTCATTTTGTACGACGCCGCGCTGCTCGTCAAGTTTTTCCTGGGTAACGGCTTTGAGCAGATGGCCCATCCGGTCGGATTCCATCCATAAAGCGATATCCAGAGCGCTTGCGGGAACATTCTGAAAATAGTTCGTGCGGT
>JBBIRG010000289.1:0-4030 GCA_037441945.1 Bacteroidota bacterium
CTCGGAAACGAGCGGCTCAATCGGTACATTTCCCCGCTGGGAATAACCGACGCGGTTTACGTGATCTTCGGTCTTGACGAGCAGTCCCAGTTTTTCCATTTCCTCCAGCGCCTGTTTGCGCGCGATAAACCGGTCGAGATTCTGATACCGGACCGGAACGGATTTGTTCAATGTCCCGTCCGGATTCATGATATTTACAAACTCGAGTTGGTGGCGCTTGCCCATCTGGAAATCGTTAGGATCGTGCGAGGGTGTCACTTTTACGGCGCCGGTTCCGAATTCCTTGTCAACGTAGGGATCGGAAAACAGCGGTATTTCACGACCGACAATCGGAAGGACAACCGTTTTCCCTATCAGGTGCTTGTAGCGGGTGTCTTCAGGATTGACCGCGACCCCGGTATCGCCGAGCATCGTTTCGGGCCGCGTGGTGGCGACAACAACCGATTCGTCTGAATCCTTGACAGGATAACGGAAATACCATAATTTACCGTTGACTTCCCTGTATTCTACTTCTTCATCGGAGATGGCCGACTGCGAATACGGGCACCAGTTGACGATATACTGACCTTTGTAAATCAGGCCTTTTTCGTACAAATGCACGAACACTTCGGTGACCGCCCGGGAAAGACGTTCGTCCATGGTAAACCATTCCCGGTCCCAGTCGCACGAACAGCCCATTTTTTGGAGCTGGCTGATGATCCGGTCGCGGAATTTCGTTTTATGGTTCCAAACTTCCCGGACGAAAGCGTCGCGGCCTAACTGGCGGCGGTCTTTGCCTTCGTTTTTAATCTGCTTATCGACGACCGTCTGAGTCGCGATGCCCGCGTGATCGGTTCCGGGCGACCAGAGTGTTTCGTATCCCTGAAGCCGTTTGAACCGGACATAGATATCCTGAACGGCATTGTTGTAGGCGTGACCGATATGCAGCGCGCCGGTAACGTTCGGAGGAGGGATAACCATGGAAAAGGGCGTTTTTTCAGGGCTGACTTCAGCATGAAACAACTGATGTTTCATCCAGTAACCGTACCACCTGGATTCAACTTCACCGGGCTCATAAACCTTCGGGAGTTCTTGAGCGTCTTTTTTTCCGTTATGTGTTTCCATGTTTGTATCAGACTCCGTTAATCTTTTTCGGCGCCTCCGAGCAAGTAAGCGCATTTATGATCTGTTCCTGGCCGGGTTGTCCGCCATAAAACATCTTTCAAAACTTCTTCATTCATTAAGGATTGATTCATGAATGAGACGAAAGCCGAAAAGAGTACGAAAAAAATATTAAAATATCAAATAGAAAGACGTGCGCGGAATAATTTCAACTGTAACTGTATCCGTCCGTATGCTATGTTTCAGTTCTTTTCTAAATGCGCTTCTCTCTCCAACAACCGGTTATGGTATCTTCCAAGGAGAACCAGAGAGCTGATAGCTCCGGTCAGGGCGTACGCCATATCCGATTGCGTGTCCCATTCATATCCCTGCGTTCCGAGGAAAGCTTCGGCGGATTCGCCGGAGGCGATAGCGACCCACCATTCGATCAGCTCATAAAACGCGCTGATAGCCAAGCAGACCGATACCACGATGAAGAACAGCCATTTGCCCGGCCTGAGCGGGGTTTTCCGGATCAGCATTTCTCTGGCAATCATCGCCGGGATAAAACCCTGCGCAAAATGTCCGACTTTATCATAGTTGTTCCGGCTGAGTTCAAGCGTATCCCGGAGCCAGTTGAAGAACGGAACCTCCGCGTAGGTATAATGTCCGCCGACCATGAGAATAACCGCGTGAATAAGCATGAGCCAGTACGCGAGAGTCGTGAACCTGAAATTTTGATACGTGCAGGCCAGCAAGGCGAGTCCAATGATGGCCGGCGCTACTTCCAGAAACCAGGTGAAATAATCATGCGGGCTGATCGCCGACCAGATGAATACGCCGAAGAAAATGAACAGCCAGAGGATGATGAGTTTATATTGGGTTGACATAATTCGATTCTTCTTACTTGTTTTTAATTCACCATAATTGGCTTAATAATTAATGCACAAACCGCAGAAACAACTGAAAATCCGTTGAAGGTATATTTATGATGATAAAATATTTTTTCCCTTTTTGAATGAAGAAAAAAAAGTCTCTGTTAATAACGAAATTGAATGTTCACGCGGTATGTGGCACTAAGCAATATGAAAAGGTGTACATGGCATTTATTTAAAATGTCTGAATGCTTGTAATTTTTCTTATCAAGATTTGTATTATTTAAACTAAGTGACATCATTACTACAATTCCTGTATAGCTTGGCAGTTAAATTAACAAACATTTAAAACAGCCACTTTTGAGTAACATTTGAGTTTCCGGAAAATTCGTTTGAAAGATGTAAAACGGACCCCGGGGCGAAGGGTTACAATCTATGTTCATTACTCTTTTGGCAAATAGATATAATTTTTAAACTTTTCGCAAACAACATGAATTACTTCAGACCTTGTATGTAATTTTTCCTCAAAATTCACCAGATACTCGACAACCAGATACAATTTTTCCTCTTTTAAATCAATTAAAACCAAAACATAGTCTTTTTTGCTGATTTTTTTTAAGATTTCTTCTTTTAATGATGCAATGATTTCATTTTTTTTATCAGGAAACTCCAGAAGTTGCAATCTGATTTTTTCATGAACAGTGTTCCTTCCAAAGTTTTTAATGCTTTTTTCCAGAAACAACTTGTTGGGAACACGAATGTAATCTTCCGGAATTTCAGGAGTTTGATCTAAAAGTACAAAAAACGTCCCTATATGCTGGACTCTTCCTTCATCTTCCCCTACTTTAATATAATCGCCAATCCTAAATGGTTTTTTTCTGAGAAGAATTATCCAACTGAAAAACAAAAAAAGAACATCCCTTACTGCAAAAGCCAACCCCGTAGCAAATAATCCTATCAATAGTGTAATATTATTTAATGAAACCCCCAAATTATACAAAATAAAAATTACACCCGTAAGATAAAATGACCAACTGTAAAGTTTTGAAAAAAATATTTTTTCCTCTGGTTCTTCAAAATAATTGTAAACCCTCTTAATTGTGAATCTCAGCGTTAGATTTATAATAAAAAAAGTGACCAGCATTAATGAAATGATATTGAACTTAGCTATATTAATTTCCGGTAAAATAACTATATTTTTATCATTAAGATATAAAGCGCCTCTTAAAAAAATAAATAATAACAAGGTTATCAAAATTGATTTATTAAAAAAACCGAGTTTTAATTCCTTGATTCTGATAACCATCATTATTTGAATTTTAAATATTTATTAATTTTAAAAAAATCCGGAACTCATTGAGAAGAAGGGGTCATTAATTCATTAAACCTGATGTCCCGCATACTTTTATTTTTCGGTCAAAAGGCAAAACCGAGTCAATATAAATACTATTCGGTTGGGTAATTGTTGTATGTATTTTGCCAGAGTTGTTTTTTCGATTGTCTTGAACCGAAAATACCGACAGCCGGAAACGTTCCCGGCGATTCAATAATCTTTGAATATAATAAACTTTCGTTCATGCTTGCAATTTAAAAACCAATCTTTCAAATTGCAAGAACAAAAGAGATAACTCTTTCAAATAATTGTTTACCATAGATGTATAATATTTGTTATTTCATATTTTATCCTGTTAAATTACCGAATCAACTGTTTTCCGGACGATTTCACCCGTGAAACCCCTCTGCTCTAGAAACCGCCTTAATTTTTGACGGATGATATTTATGTCTTCCGCTTTCAGGGTTTTCAGTTTTTTTAAGGCCGCCTGATTTGCCAGATCACACTGATTTTCCATCAGTTCGGATATAATTTGTTCGGTTACAGGATCGTTGATCCCCTTTTTCCTAAGTTCATATCTCAATTTGATTTCGCCGACCGGTTTTTTCTTCAGCAATTGTTTCGCGAAGAGCCGCGCGAAATGCCCGTCATCCAGGTAACCTTGATCCCGCAAATGAACGATCGCGTTATCCGCGGCGGTTCCGGAAAAACCTTTACGGAGAAAGCGGTCGCGCAGTTCCTT
>JBBIRG010000290.1:0-4012 GCA_037441945.1 Bacteroidota bacterium
TTAAGGAATACATGACTGCCGGATAGTCTTTTACAATCGCAATATGCATCCGGTCGATGCCCGACGATGAGGGCAAACCGGCATTATTCTGCGTAAAGTTGACGCCTCCGTTCGTTGATTTATAAAAACCCGCAGTGGATCCGGCGCCGCCGATAGCGGAAAAAACAAGATTGGGATTCGTCGGATGCGGAGCAACTTCAAATGCGTCATTCACATTAAGAACGCGGTTCCATGTTGCCCCGGCGTCGGCGCTCCGCCATACGCCCTCGTTACCCGGACTCGAGTACAGCCAGTAACCGCTTCCGAGCGTTGCAAAAACAACATTCGAATTATGCGGGCTAACACGGATGGAGGAAAAATGAGTGCGGCTTCCGAATCCGTTTGTAATCTGCGACCAGGTTGATCCGCCGTTGGTTGATTTAAACATTCCTTTGCCGTCGTAAGTATAGAGATTAAAATAACGCATCCATTCACCGGAACCCGCGTAAACGGTATTTGGATTATTCGGATCGATTTCAATGGCTCCATAGGTCATAGATGCAAGATTGGCTCCGACGTCTATCCATGAATCCCCGCCGTTCGTAGATTTCCAAAGACCGCCGCTGGATACGCCCGAATAAACCGTCTGCGGATCGGAAGGATGCACGGCAATCGCCCGTACTCTGCCGCTGACAACTCCCCATTGGCTGGGCCATGTGGATACGACCCCGGCCGGTCCGACCGGCGACCAGGACAAACCTTCAGAACGTTCATGATACCGGCTTTTTTCAGTCTGCATAGCTTTATCAAGGGCGCCGTAAGGAATGGTATCCTGCGGCCATGCGCGCTGGCGGTAAAACCATTCATGACGCTTGAATGCGTTACGTTTTTTAACTTTTTCCGGAATATTATCCCAGAAGGATTGCGAATAAATATCTTGTGATAATACAATTAAAAAAAAACTCAGCACACTGATTTTTACTTTTTCCATAAATCAACCTTTCAAAAATGGCTTATTCTATTTCAATTTCTTTTTTGCATCTTCCGCGTATTCGCCGTAGGGGTCAACATTCAGATATTTTTTCAGTAATTCAACACTTTGCTGCTTCTGGTTCATCATACGGTAATTTAGGCCCAGATAATAATAATGAATCCGCGCTTCCCGGTCGGAATAGCCCTCCTGCATCCTTACCGCTTTTTCTAGAAACTGCTGCGCGTCCGGATAGTTTTTCATCGCATAATATATGATTCCCTTCACGCCGGTATAATTGAAGTTTGTCGAATCCAGATCAATTGCTGTTTCGGCGAAGATCATCGCGTCTTTGAGATCACGGCCCGTTTTTACATAAAGGTAAGCCAGCCGGAACGCGGCGTAATCCAGCGTTCCGCGGAGGTTCAGCGCTTTCTGGTAGAAATCGATCGCCGTATCGTACAGTTCGGCTTCCTCGCAGTCTTGCGCGATTTCAACATATGTCCGCGCCTTATCCGGAAGCAATCCGAGAATAATATCATAGTGCGCGCGAGCCAGGTCAGCCTTTCCCCATTTTTCATACACAACGCCGAGATGACGGTAGGCGAAGTCGCTGTACATATCGTAATCGATGGTTTCCTTCAGTCCCGATTCGGCTTTTTTGAAATACATATCCGAGGAATCTTTCTTTCCGGCCTTCTGGTACTGCATCGCTATCTTGAAATGAATCCACGCCATAGTATCAAAATAATACGGATTGCGCTTGGAAAGTTCGATGGATTTCTGCGAATACACTTCCGCTTCTTTCAGGCGTATGCCGCGAGTCGCCCAACGCCACGCGAGATTGTTATAAGCGCCGTTTTCATCGGGATATTTTCGGATATTTTCATAGAACAGCGAATCAGCCAGCGTTTCGCGGTCCATCTCGACATACATGTCAGCGTAGATTTGATCAATATTCGGCAGTTTCGGATTAGCCTGCCGCACAACATCCATCGCCTCGATCGCCTTATTCATTTTTTCAGTTTTGACCGGCCCGGTGAGAAAGCGGTTCCTCACTTCGGACTGGTAGATGCCGCTGAGGTTCATGTAATTGCCGACGTTTTCCGGTTCATACTTGATGGAAAACTGCGCCTGTTCGTAGGCAAGGTCAAAATCGCCCTTCTCAGCGAGATAACCGGATAGCATGTTCCGCGGCGTCGAGATCAGCGGATTCAGATTGATGGCTTTCTTGACTTCGGCGATGGCCTCGTCGTATTTCTTTTGCGAAAAAAGGGCGCTCGCCGAGTATAAATAATTGACAATATTCGATTCGTCAAGCTGTTTGATTTTCTGCGTCAGTTGCAGAACTTTATCGTAATCGTACTGCGACAGGAACAATCCCGCGTTACGTAAAATCAGGTCCACGCTTCCGGGATTCATGGTCATCAGCGTATCGAGTACGGCCGACGCCTCGTCAAACTTGTCCCGGGAAAGATAGACCATCAGGATGCCTTCCAGCGCGCCTTCATAGTCGGGCTTCATCGCAAGCGCATCGCGGAATTTGACAACCGCCGCGTCGTAACTGCGTTTTCCAAGGGATTTATCGCCCAGCCATTTGATCTCTACCGCTCGGTGTGTCGCGATGGGGCCGTCCGTTACGTTCATCGCCTTATCAAATGGAACAACCAGCGCGCATTCGTTGCCGCTCTGCCGCCATTCCTGCAGGAATTCGTCATAGCCGACGGCATGGTGATCCGCGATGGTCGGATCGTGCATGATAATCTGGTGACGGGTCTCATCGTATCCGATCACCACCACCACATGCCCGTAACCGTACGGCGATAGAAAGACAATGAGCGGCATTCCCTGATCGATCCTGTCTTTGATATCTTCAATGGTACCCGTGTAACCGTAGGACTTATACCGGCCGAGACTGCGCGGATAACTGATGATGTCATGCGCCTGCGCGCCGGCGTAATCGCTCTTGATCGCTGAATAAATGCTGTCTTGGTCGATCGTATCTTTGTAAAACGCCATGATCATCGACAAAGACGCCGCGGCGCACTGCGGGCCGTGCTGTTTCACATACGGCATATTGGGAATTACAATCCGGTGCGGAGGATTCATTTTCTCAAAAACGACATCCTTCAGTTGCAATTCATATCCCGCGGACTGCACTTCCATCTTGGCCGTCGTTTCATTAAATGTTTTCGTCACAAAATTATTTTTGTAATTGCTGATCAGCCGTTTGGCCCGGTCGAAAACGAACGACGCGTTTCCTTCCAGCTGGACATAAACCCGTCCGACTTCGCCGAATTTGGCCGCGTCGTAACTTCCGAAAACGCCGTAAAATTTCTTGCCGAAAGCTTCGCGGGAATCGGATTCATCGATGACCGTTATGCCGTCCACCGGTCCCATTTTAAATATATACTGGCTCGACTGCCACATCTCCCCTTCCGCGACCGGTTTGCGAAGGCGGCCGCTGTGCAGGTCCTCGAGCATGCGCAGGATCAGCCGCTGGAGCGAATAAGGATTTTCCTCGATCAGACCGTATATATTCGTGACGCCGAACACGTCAGATACGCGCAGATAATAGGGCTTGCCAACGGCTTTTTTTTCCAACGGAGTCAGAGCGTACCCTTCCACGGACTCGATTTCCACGGCAAATTCCGTAACGCCGTGATCGGTCGTATCCAGCGCTTGTTCGGTGAAAATCACGGTAATCTCTCGCGTCAGGTCGCCATTGGCGTCGGGGCCTAGCAGCGCGTCGGCTTTTGACTGGATTTTCAGGCGATAACGGTTTTTCTGTCCTATCAAAAGCCGGCCGCTGAAATCAATCCGGTTGTCCGTTTCCTCATAATCCGCCGGATCGACACCCACGGATTTCAGGTCATTTTCTGACGGCCGGAAATAATTCGGGTTTTTTCGGATCAGCTTATCATAATGGCGGATGGCGCCTTTCAGATCGGATTTATCGACATACACTTTAGCCAGCTGGTTCAGCGCGTCATCGTCGTCCGGATTGAGCATCAGCGCGGTATCAAAATGGGCAATCGCCCGGTCGTGGAAATCGCGCCGGAA
>JBBIRG010000291.1:0-3982 GCA_037441945.1 Bacteroidota bacterium
ATGATCCGGATTCGGCCGTAGCTTCTTCGTTCAGAGAGAGGGTTTCGACGATATCGTAACCGGCTTCCTCAATTTCATAAATATGGGCGTCTACTTTATTGACGAAGTAGTTGTAAGCGACAATCGCGATTATGGCGGCGGCTAGTCCCCCGGCGGTATTGATAAGGGCTTCGGATATGCCGATGGACAGCTGAACTGCGTCGGGCGCGCCTACCTGCGCTAAGGCTTTGAACGCGCGTATCATTCCGATCGTCGTGCCGAGAAGTCCGACCAGTGTGGCAACCGAACCAATCGTGGAAAGCGCGATCAGATTTTTTTCCAGCAACGGAAATTCCAGTGCCGTACTCTCCTCTATCGCACGGCGCGTCTCGGCTATGCATTTGTCATGCGCAAAATTTTTCTGCTTCGCCCTAAAGTAGGCGGCCATACCTGTCTGTATAATCGCCGCGCAGGAACCGCCCTGCCGCTCCGCAAGTTCCTGAATTTTTTCCGGCTCGCTGCGGAGTAACGCATCCCGTACCGGCTTCATGAATACAGCCACAGGTTTACGGCCGAATGCTTTCCGCAGGGAGAAAATCCGTTCGAAAATAAACGTGATCACCATGATACTCAGCATAAGCAAAAGAATGACTAACGGTCCGCCCTTGTATATATAATTCATTCCGAATGCGTCGTTATCGGCGCCGAAAATGAAAATGTAAATCAACATCGATACCGTAAAGGCGAGCCCGATCAGAAGCGTCATAAAAACCGAAGGCCTCATTTTATATTACTCCGTTTGTTTGCGTGTTTGTAGACTATCATGATTTGATGCATCATAATTTCAGAAAAATTTTTGTTTTCCTTCTTATCGATTTTATAAATCCCTAATTGCAACATAGGGTCATCACTTAAACCTCAGCCTGACGGGATTAATAACCGGCGCCAAATTGTATTCCAGAAATAATTTCTGTCCCTCATTACCGCATAAAAAGGAAGCGAATCCGGCTGCGGGATCCGTTTTATCCTGCCATACATAAAGGTAAATCATTCTTCGCAGAGGATAATCACCGCGATACAGGTAACCCGGTATGGGTTCGACGGCTCCGGAATAATCGTCCCCGCCGGCATCGAGCGCGCGGATCAGTCCGTAATAAGTCAGGTAATCGGGGTTATCGCTGAGCCAGGCCGTACTGATCAGGCCGATGGCGTTTTCGCGTGAAGCGACGCCTTCCATGATCTTTGCCGAAGCCGGACGATTATGATCTCCCGAAAATATCATCTGGCGGGCAGAGTCCCCGAATGTTATTCCGATCGACCGCAGATATTGCGAATTCCCTGAAGAATCCTGTTCCCTGTATAAAATAATTGCCGAAGTATCCGGCGTTACATTGTCGTCGGCAATCCAGTCTCTCCAAAATTTAATATCGCCGATACAAATCCGACGTAACTGGTCAACCGTAACAGATTGGACTTTTTTTCTGTGATGAACGATTACCGACAGGCCGTCCAGCGCGACTTTTTGCACCTTGAATAGTTTACCAGTTTCTTCCGCCAGCCGCGTTTCGTTTGAATCCAAGCGCCTGGTCAGCAACAACGCCGGACTTTCGCACGAGAGCCAACGCCGGAATAATTCCTGAGGCCCGCCTGACGTAAGGACGATTTTCGCATCCGTATACAGTGTACAGAACTCCCTGCGCTGGCGTTCGATCGCGGGATACAACGCCTCGTCAAACAGAAAAACCGCTTCCCCCGACGTCATGGAAGACCGGCCGCACGCCGTTATCAGCGCCCATGCGGCTATTGACAATAAAAATGCGGCGAAATTATTCCGGATCTCGTTCGTCATGCTTGCCGAATAAATTATATTGACGAACAAGCCTGTAAAATCCATACAGCAGAATGACCACCGCCATCATCATATGAATTTCACGGGCCTGAGATATGGTAACCGCAAGCAAATAGACTCCCGCCGCAATATAAATAAACGGCATCAGGGATTTATATATTGAAATAATGATATTCATCGAATTCTTCGTCTTACCTAATCTATCATTATCTATCATGATTATCAACGGTAAATGTTTTCAGACTTGAACCACAGTCAACGCTCTATCAGAAACAAAAAACCGTTCTGAATTCACAGAACGGTTTTCAATTTGTTATAACAATGTGATTTTACACAACTAACCAGAGCGTCAGGGATACCAGTACGACGATCAGATTGATGTAGAGCGGTTTCAGCGTCAGTTTTGGAAGGACGGCCTGGTTCATTTTTCCTGTGATGCGCATGCTCAGGGGCGTCAGAACGGCTGCGGCAGCGGCAACTACCGTTCCGGCGAATAAAAGGTAATGCGTGATTTTGACCATATTCGGCGCGCCGTCAACAATCCAGTACTGGTAACGGAACACAAATGTGATGACGACGGTAAAAATCGCAAAACCGAGATAAACCGCAGTTGCGCCCGTCAGCGTTTGCCGAATCAGGCTTGAGGCGTTCTTACGCAGGAAAAGCCCCGCCGAGATTTCAAATCCGGCGGCGAACATCGCTATCGCAAGCATATGGCAGGCAAAAAAGGGAGAATGAAATATCTTGAACAGCATTGCGATCGTCCCGATCAGAAACGCGGCGCCGGTAAACGAAACATAGTACCGGCTGACCGATAATAAAACGATCGCTATGACGTTAAGATATACCGCGGCGGTTTTGATTTCATTCGCATACAAATAATTACCCAGAAGAACTTCACTCAGTCCCCAGATCGTCCCGAAGAAAAGGACCGGCGTTAGGCGTGTTAATTTCATGACTTTCCTTTCTTATCAATTTCAATTTTTATGGAATGAATTTCCGTATCTTCCAGCTTTAAGCTGCTTATCATCGATTCAATTGTGTTCGTGAAAATGGTTTCCACAAAAGGATTGGTTGTGACCAGCTTGCCGTTAACAAGTACCCGTAGTTCTTTATCCGAATTGTTATTTTTCATCTTTTTCTTCCTGTTTGTAACCGGCTCTTCAATGACTAAAAGCAGCCGCAATTTTAGTAAAAACGCGGACATTGTCAAGTTAAAACTACTGCTGGCGTAAACTTGCCGGTGCAAACTTGCTCATTCAACAATCAAAAAGACCGTTGATTTGAAGAAAACTATGCACATTTCTATTTTCTGTTCGTTCTGATTTCGATCGTTTCCTTTTTTCACAAATCTATTTACCGCTTGTTTCACAATTAATTCGTGAACCGGAAACTGCATAATATCGCCCAATAATTGAAAACAGTTCTTAAAAAAACACTTCCTGTATGTTTTTTTACCTTAAATGAATGAACCATTCATCAGCGATAAATTAACGTTTATCAATCATTTCAACCATTCGTGTAAAAATAATTGCAATTTTAAGCAACTTAAGCTACTTTACAACAAGTATGGCCGCCGTTAAAAATTTTATGAACCTGACTTATGAAAACCGATTTAAACAATGAAGTAAGGCGCAAGTTGATCCATTTAAGCGCGCTTGTTTTGCCGATTTCTTATATGGTATGCTTCGATATCACGGTGATGCTTATTATTTCGGGTACCCTGACGGCTATTGCGCTGGTTATAGAATGGCTCCGTTTAAAATTTTCACCATTTACACGGTTTTTTCGGAAATATTTCGGAGCTATGCTTCGACCGGATGAAAATCATTCTATTACAGCGGCGGCATGGATGATCATTTCTGTTTTTATTTCCATATTGATATTTCAGAAATCAGTTGCGTTTTTAATTCTAATCTGTTTTATTGCTGGTGACGGTATCGCATCGCTGATCGGGCGGCGTTTCGGAAAAATACTTTTTTTCAAAAAAACCGCCGAGGGTTCAGCCGCTTGCCTGCTCACGTGCCTGATTTCAGGTTTTCTGTTTTCGGATATGTCCGCCTGGATTTGGATCGCCGGCGCGTTTGTCGTTACAGCCGTTGAAGTTTTACCGATGAAAATCAACGACAATATCAGCGTCCCTTTGATCGGCGG
>JBBIRG010000292.1:0-1839 GCA_037441945.1 Bacteroidota bacterium
AATCGGGATTTTTCAAATAACAACTTGTTGCATCCTGTTGCCTCATCCTGACTTGTCGGGACGCGTCTACCCGTACCACCACTTCGGTTTTTTTTGGCGTAACGACACAAAGACTCAAAGCCATTTGTTTTTTACTGTTTTAGAGACTTTGTGGCTTGTTTTCATTCAATCTGCGGTGTCATTTCAAATAACATTGCTGCCTCTGCCGTTACCGGAAAGACGGAACAGGGTAAAAAAAAAATAATTGAATTGCAATATATTTTTTGTACCTTTACAAGAGACCTTAAGAAGAGCGCTTCCGCAGTTCATTTAAACGAATGGCTGACATTTATGTTCCGGTATCCGACATCTATAACTTCGGAACAGATCCGTGAAAACCTGAAAAGGATTACCGAAAAAACAGTGCAATCGATTTGGCATTATCTTTTCCTTAAAACCGAACGACTCAAAACGGCGGATGGCAAATCGGTCACCATACTCCATCAGGGACACTGGAATAAAGATGCCGGCCCTGATTTTCTCAACGCAAAAATACGCATCGGCGATAAAGTCCATTCCGGCGATGTCGAAATTCACCGCCGCACCTCCGACTGGAATCATCACGGTCATTCGCAAAACGCAAAGTACGGGAACGTCATCCTGCATGCGGTTTATCATCATGATTTGCCGGATAATAATTCACTTCCGCCGGTTCTGGAAATGAAGAATGTATTATCGGACTCGATGGACCGGCTAACGGCAAAAATCGAAACGCTCGAGCGGTCAAGGCGAAATATTTTCTGTTATGAGGAAATACCGTATCTTTCATCGTCCTTTATTGACGAATGGGTTCAGGAAAACGGAGCGGTCCGCTTCCAGTCCAGGATACAGGCATTCGGGGAAGTCAAGGACCGGTTCATGCTGGACTGGGATGAATTGCTGTATTACGGGTTTATGGATGCGCTGGGATTTTCCAAAAACCGAGAACCGTTCCGCCGGCTGGCGGGATTGGTGCCCCTGAACAACCTTTTTGAGGCCATCCGGGGCGATAACGACAGTTCGGCGCTGATGCGAACGCAAGCCATCCTTTTCGGGGCTGCCGGACTTCTCAATTTTGAACTGCACGCGATTCAGGATAACAGCCTGATCCCGTATCTTCAGCGGCTGGAACAGTTATGGAATGAATATCGTCAGGGCTACCTCATTCAGCCGATGAAATCAGCCGATTGGCAGTTGTTCCGTCTGCGGCCTGTTAATTATCCGACGCTTCGAATTGCGGGCTTCAGCCGCTGGATTTCGCGCCATCGAAAAGCAAACTGGACGGAAATGCTGATGACACAGCTTCATGGGTCCGCTGAGGGAGAAGTCCTAAAAAACCTGGAAGATATAATGATGATCCCGGCGTTCGGTTACTGGAACCGTCATTATATTTGGAATGATCGGGGCCGGGAGGATTCGCATGAATTGATCGGCCGGCAGCGCGCGCATGAAATGGCCGTTAATGTTATTTTCCCCGTACTGGCCTTATATGCCGAACGAAATAACGTTACTGCGTTGCAGGCGAGTCTTATGAAGCTTTACAGGCAATCGCCCAGCCGTGAAGTTAATTCGGTCACCCGTTATATGGGTGCGCAGTTATATCGGCCGGGGAGCCTTGGCCGCATAACGGTTCAGTTCGCGCAGGGGCTGATTCATCTCTACAAACGATGCGTAGTCTATGACTGCTGCGACTGCAGGTTGTTTGAAAAGACGGTTGAAGAGGCCATGGAACGCGCTCAGGACGGATCCGCCTGATATAACTGGCTGTAAATCCACCGGTCTAAAAGAATTTTTTTGATATACGCGTGCGTCTCGGCGAAA
>JBBIRG010000292.1:1853-3969 GCA_037441945.1 Bacteroidota bacterium
GGTCGTCTTCGTCGTAGAAATGCATCCAGAATACCGTTCGGTGAGGGCCAGCGTTATAAGCCGACAGCATCGCGGGTATGAAACCTTTAAAAGCCCTAGCTTGCTGATGCAGGTAAAACGCCCCCATGCGTATACTGACGTCGGGGGACTGCAGATTCATCATCTGGAACGACGGGATCTGAAGTTGCCGGGCGATGGCGCGTCCGGTAAATGGCATGATCTGCATCAGTCCGACGGCACGGGCTGGCGATACGGCGCGGCTCCGGAATGCGCTTTCCGCCTTGATCACGGCCAGCAACAGCGAAGGATCAAGCATATACTGGGCCGCGTGCAGCGCGATATAATCGCGGTAATACAGCGGATAATTGAGGCGGTTTATATCGTCGGAAGAAAGTCGCCGGGAATGGTAAATTCTCAGCATCACATTCGCGTCCACGGCGATATTGTAACATCCCATGATTTCCGATAGCTGCTTCAGCCATAGATTACGCTCAAACGACGACCAGAACAGATCCCTGACGGTCATCAGTTCCGATTCAGCCCAGCGCGTTCCGATCAGCCGGGCGGCAAGCATCGCCTTGCGGATCGCGTACCGGAGGCTGTCGCTGAGCGATTCCGGAACGACCAGGTCCGTCCCTTCGCGGCGGACGCCCCAGACCGTATCGGCGATCAGGACCGGCCAGGGTTCATGGATGTTTCTCAGCAAAGGAATGCCTGTCGTATAAAAAATTCGGCGCGGCGTCGCCGATACCGGGTTCATGTGCAGCAGTTCGCTCAGCATTCCATAATAATCGGTCATGCGGTGAACGGCTAGCTGCCTGAAAATGATGTCGGCTTTTTCGTTCTGGCCGGACCGCTGGTAACATTTCGCGATCCAGTACCGGCAGCGTGATTGCTGGGTGGGCGCTTGGGACTCAAGGCCTGTCAGTTTGACGACGGCGGAGTCGTATTCCTTAAGTCGGTACAGTTGGTAGGCTTCCCGGAAAGCCGCGCCGGCGGCGTATGAAGAGGAACCGTTTACCGGGTCCTGTATCGCCCGGTACAGAGCGATCGCTTCTCTCATACGCGCACTGTCGCCGTAAGCGGCCAGGTTGTTTGCCAGTTCAAACCGGATGTAATTTTTCCAGGCTGTGTTTTTTGCGGCTGAAACGAGATAAGCGCGGTAGGCACGGGTGGATAAGTCGAGCTCGTCCTGGTACCGGGCTGCGCGCGCAAGATTGAAAAGCGATTCCGCGTGTGAACGCTCGTCCCACAGCGATTCAAAACGGTTGGTCGCTTCTTCATAACGGCCCATGGCGAGATAGGCCCGAGCGGTCTGAAAATCCAGCGCAGTATTGTCGCGCGGGTTGCCGCTTCGTTCCCTGGATTTCAGTTCCCGCAGCGCATCGGCGTAGTATCCCTGCAAGATCAGCACATTATTATTCTCAAGAAACTGGTCGGAACTCAGCGGTCTGCGCAATGAATATATGATCTTTTCAATCCAATGCTTGGCCTGATAGGCTTCGTCCGTATAGCGAAAAGAGCCGATGACGATACGGAAATAATTGATCGCTTTTTGGTAACGCCCGCGGTAATACTGGCTGATTCCTTTCAGAAGCGTAAACCGCGGCTCGTACAGCAGGCGGGTCTGATAATTATTCTGGATCAGCGCCTGCGTGGCGGCAATATAGACGTTCGCTTCGGCGTGCTGCTGCGTCCGCGACAGCCATTCGATGATCTGCAGATGCGCGTCGATACGGAAAACCGAATTCGGGTATTGACGGATCAGATTCCGGTAAATGCCGACGGCTTTCTTCTGGCTGTCGGGTATAATCGTATAGCATCCGGCCAGCTGATACAGCGCGTAATCGCCCATGAGTGTATCGGCTGTCAGAGGGCGGAAAAAACCGATCGCCCGGAGCGGTTCGTTATTCTGCAGCAGGCAGTAACCGGTTCGGAACTGGATGATTTTATTCTGGTCTAATGAGGATCCTATGGCCAGCGCGAATAAATAGTGTTCCAGCGCGGAAGCGTATTCTTCCTGCGAGTAAAACAGGTCAGCGCGGTCAAGAAAAAAGCGGTAATCTGCGGCGCCTGCAGGAAGCCGGTTATATTCATCGAGCCGTAAACGATCGCC
>JBBIRG010000293.1:0-3942 GCA_037441945.1 Bacteroidota bacterium
TGGTTATTCGCATGGCTTCCTCGATTTGCCCCCGGATGATTTCCTTGATTTTTGAACCGTCAGAGATCATCTTAAATAGTTCCACAGCGCGTTCGCAGTAAAAAACGCCCTGCCGGTATTCGCTTTCCTCAAGAGCGTCTACGGAAGCCTGACAAAGATTGTAAATCAGGATCGTGAGCGCTTTGTCGGGTTTGACCCGGTTTTTTTTCAGAAGCGAGGAAAGCGTAAAGGCTTTCGCTTTGAAAGCGGGCGTATTGAAATTATGAATCCGCCGGTAGATTATGGTCATCATTAGCAGCAGAAGCACCCTGAAATCCTGAATCTGACGGATCACGTAATTCCGTAAGAATTCGTCTAAACGCTGTTCTTCAGTAGTTTCGCTGGTTTCTTTTTGTCCGGTTGTTTTTTCCCGGTGCAGCATTTCCATCAGTCTGTGAAGGTAGTTCGAGAGGGCTGTAGCGAGCGTTTTCGATTTTTTAATATCGGGGTTGTAAATTTCCTCGATCATTTTCCGGTTGGTTTCAAACGTCGCCACCAGTTCCTGGGAAACGGACAGATCCTTGCTTTCACGGAGTATTTCGGTAATCAACGTATGCAACTGAGATATGGATTCCCAGGCAGTGCGTCCGCTGGATTGCTCAAATTCTTCAATAAACGCAGTAATTGACCGGAGTTCTAAATTTTTCCGGCGCTCATCCTCTTTGCCGAACAAGTTATTGTCATAAATCATACCGTATCCTCGTTATAGGTTCTACTGTAACATTCCTTCCCTGAAACATCTTTTCCGTACGGATGTGTCTAACGGCCATTTTTTTACATAACTCAGGATTTTTAAAGGTCGTTTCGGTAAAAGTTAACGATAAAATATCTTGATTTCAAGGATATTTTTTTGATGGTAGCCTGGAAATCGATTTGATTCCTGATTATTTTTTAACGGCCGTCGGATTGGCGGTTGCGTGGGTTAAAAATCCAGCGTGTCAGCGCGAGCGTCAGTTTTTTGGGAAACAGCCTTTGCAGATGGGTTGCGATTCGGTTGGATAAGCCTTCGATAACAAGCGTGCGCCTTTTACGAAGCGCTTTCATGGTTACCGCGGTAACCTGGCCGGTTGTTGCAAACCGTGATTTGATTTTGATTTTATCGCTTCCGGAAACAATTTGGAACTGAGTGTGCGTCCTGCCCGGGCAGACGGCGATGAAAGTCAGTCCGGAGTTTTTATATTCGGACTGCAATGCCATTGTGAAGCTGGTAACGAAGGCTTTCGTGGCCGCGTAGGTTGCCATAAAGGGAACGGGTTGAAAGCTCGCGGTCGATGAAATATTAATAACTGCGCCGCGGTTTTTTTGCAACATCGGCTGTATGAAATGGTGTGTATATTGAACTAACGCGGATATGTTCAACTGGATCATGTCCAGTTCCCGCTCGACGGGCAGTTCATGAAAATATCCGTAACTTCCGAAACCGGCGTTGTTGACAAGCAGATCGATGCTGATCTGATGATCAATCAGAATTCGCGTCAGCTCGTCCAATGAACCGGGTTGCGTAATGTCGAGGCGGACGGGCAGCGCTTTCACGCTGTAGCCGCTGATTTCTTCAGCGATTTTTTTCAGATTGCTTTCGGACCTGGCGACAAGAACAACGGAAATACCGGCCTTTCCGAATGCTTTCGCCAACGATTCGCCGATGCCGGATGAAGCGCCGGTAATCAACGCGGTTGTATAGGGATAGGTGTGTTTCATGAGTTGGTCGTTTTCCTTATATTTTGTTATAATAAAAAAAATAAACATGCGCGTCAATTTAGTTGTTACGGTGCGAAATGATTTTACGGTAAACCGTCAATTTCGATTTGCAGTCTTGACTCTGCTTGAAAAATTGCGTACTATTACTATGGTTCTCAGAACAATGCCGAATGTTTCACCCTGGCCCCAAGTAAATTACGATTATGATCATTCATGAAACGACGACGGTTGCAAATCGGTATCTGCTGATACGGCTTCTCGGTCAGGGCGGGATGGGGGAGGTTTACCAGGCGACGGATACTGACCTCGGCCAGGATGTTGCGCTGAAAGTGTTGAGTAAAATTCATTCAGATCGCGTTGCCTTTTTCGATAACGAATTCCTGACGCTTGCTAAACTTACCCATCCATATTTAGCCGACGTTTATGATTTCGGATGTATCGATGTGGACGGAACGGAGCGCCGCTATTTTACAATGGAACTGGTGAAAGGCGAAAATGTCGAAAAATTCGTGCGACGACTTCCGTCCAATCCATATTCGGCTTTGTGCCAGCTAGCGACGCAGATTCTGGAAGCGCTGGCCTACATCCATTCCCGCAAAATCATTCACGGAGATATTAAACCAAGTAATATACTCGTGCAATCCGGCGATGGGAATGTTTTTCAAGTTAAACTGATTGATTTCGGCCTGTCCCATTCCACCTGCCTGTTTACAGAGTCCGAACCGATCGCCGGCACCATCGATTACCTCTCGCCCGAACGGATCCAGGGCCAGACGATAGACCGACGGTCGGATGTTTACTCGTTAGGCGTGGTTCTGTATGAACTGGCCTCCGGAAAATCCCTGTTCAAAGGCCGTCCGTCGGAAATACTGACGCAGCATCTGACCGAAACACCGGTTCTGCCCTCCCTGCACAATCCGGCTATACCTCCCAGACTGGAAAAAATTATTATGCGGATGCTGCAGAAAGATCCCGCCAAGAGGTACCAATGCACGCAGGAAATTATATCCGATCTAGCGGAGATCGCGGAATGCGGGTCTTTTATCGAACCGCAAAAAATGATCGAAAGCTATGTCATGAGCGGCGGGTTTATCGGACGCGATGCTGCGTTGGATTCACTGAAAATGACGACAGGGCAAATGGATAAAACACAGCGGGGCGAATTTGTAATTATCCGTGGTGAAACCGGCGTTGGAAAAAGCCGCCTGTTGCGCGAACTGAAGCGATTTTTACAGACGCATAAAAATGTCATATTCCACTATACCTGTTATGACGATCAAGGTACCGAATTCAAGCCGGTAGCCGAACTGCTGAGGCAGATGGTCAAATGGTCTGAGGGTTTCGCTCCGCAGATCTTTGAACAATACGCTGAAGGGCTTCGACCGCTACTGCCCGAATTTTTCGAACTGGGTGAAAAACAGATGCCCACCCACATCTCTCCGGCGGACCGGATTCGTCTGCTTGACGCGGTCTTTCAATTCGCCGTAAAAACCGCAGAAACCAAACCGTTCATTCTTTGTATTGACGATGCGCAATGGGCTGATGAGGGCACACTGGAAGTTCTGAAATATTTTCTCCGCAATATATACGAACACCCGATTAGCATTGTCATCAACCTGAATTCCGATTATCCTCAGGCTAACGCGATCATTGACCGCTTGAAATCCGTTCATCCCGTCATGGACGTACTGCTTACGAATTTTTCAAAGGAGCAGATCGCTGAACTGATTTCTTCCATGCTGGGAATTGAGAGTGTCCCAGGGGAACTTATTGATCAATTGATGGACCAGACACTGGGCAATCCGCTGTTCATCGAGGAATACATGAAATCTATGGCGGATGAAGGTCTCATTTACCGGAAAAACAACAATTGGGCGTTCCAGCTCGACGGGTTGGAGCGAATTTTCGTGCAGGGCCTGGACGAAGCTATCCAGCGACGCTTGATGAAGCTGAATCCGAAACAACATGACATTCTAAAGATCTTTGCAGTGGCAAACCAGTCGTTGAGTTTTGATATCATTGCCCAGGTAGGCGTTTATAAACCCGAAACGCTTCAGGAAATTCTGTTCACGCTTCAGGCAGATAAAATTATTTACCAGGAGTGGATCGACGATAAAATCAAGTACACGCTGTATCATACCAAGATTCAATCGCTGATTTACGGGCGTCTTTCGGAACCCGAAAAAGTCGAATACCATCTTCGCT
>JBBIRG010000294.1:0-3935 GCA_037441945.1 Bacteroidota bacterium
CTTTTTACGCAAAGCGGACTAAATTTGAAAATAAAGCGGAACATGGCGCACAACTCCGGATATGCGTATTGCGTTATATATTTTGTTGATTTAATATTATCAATATCATAATTTGAAATAATGTTTATATGCGTATTGCGTGATATAACGCATTTGGCGTGATATGCGAACTTATATGTCATCCTCTAATCCACTCAAAGTATCTAAAGGACTCCTGATCTCAGATAAACATTTATTTGTTACATGTAGGTAAATTTCGGTGGTCTTCATGCTCTGATGACCCAACAATTCCTGAATGTAACGCAAATCCGTACCATGATCCAGTAAATGGGTCGCAAAACTATGCCGTAACGTGTGTACCGTCGCCCGTTTTTTTATCCCGCTCTTCTTAAGTGCATTCTCAAATATTTTCTGAACACTACGAGCGCTGTACCGTCCACCGTTAATACCCTCAAATAACCACTGCCCAGGACGAAATGATTTGTAATAATGCCTCAACAAAACCAACGCACGTTCCGATAAAATCACATAACGATCCTTATTCCCCTTCCCAGACCGCACAAATATCTGCTTCCGCTTTGAATCAATATCACCTATTTTTAAATTAATCACTTCGCTCAAACGTAAACCCGCCGAATATACCAACCCCATTAAACACCGATGCTTGATATTACCAATGCCTTTTAATAATTTTGTGACCTCCTCCTCCGTAAAAACAACAGGCAAACGCCTGGGCTTCAAAGGACGCTTAATTTCATAATCCTGACGAGGCCTGCGAATCACCCATTCATAATAAAATCGAATCGCGCTTATCACCTGATTCTGAGTCGATGCGGAAAAATCCCTTTTCTGAACTATATCATAGATGTATCCGCTAATCTTCTCCGAAGACACAATCTCCAGACTCTGATCCATAGCGCTGACAAATTCCATGAAATACCGTAAATAACTGCGTATGGTGCGTTCGCTGTAGCGAAAACCCTTTAACTCTCTTAAATAAGGCTTAATATAGCAATCTTCCACACTGCTCGCCTTCTGATCCCTGTCAATCAGACAATGCCCCGGCAAACAAGCATGAAGCCACTGTATGTAATTCCTGCGATAAGGCAATACCCAGTATTTATTTTTCGCATCCCATTTCCAACCCGGAATTGTCTTTACCAGACGCGTTAAATCAGGATTGTGCTGAAACCACAATACAATCTGATCTTCATTTTCCAGCTGATTTTTCTTGACGTAAATATCCAACCCTACACTCTCCGCGAAAATCTTAAGCCGTATTCCGCTAACATTTATACTCTATCTAAAAATCTCCAATACACACTTGAACCAAAATATAGCGCCTGTCCGAAAACGGTCATTTTTTTTGTCAAAACGTCCGACTGCCGGTTTCAGTTTTCATTGGCGTCATAAGTATAACCTTGATCGAAATTAACCTGCATCAGCCCATCCAAACTAGTCGGTTGCGTTGAACCTGGAATAAAATGCAGAATCTTTGATACGCGACTCCCATTGTTTCATCTCAAGCGCTGATGTTGTCGCTGATCAGCTTGCTTGGTAAATCGGTTACGCATAGCCGGTTGATGTTCCTATAGGGGTTGATTGGGTCGTGAATCTTTGACTCATTTTTTCTTCATCCTTTATAATATCGTTAATTTTCATCATACATACAAGAGTAAAATTCACTATAATCCAGCTTGTGTAATCCGGCTTGAATTGTTCATAAATATTTCTAAATTATCTTGGTTCATTGCACGCGTTTGTCTGCGCTGATGAACCGGTGTCCGATTAATTGACGCTCAGAACGGGCAGGAAACGGCTGTTATTTCTCAATGGAAAAACATTTGCACGAACTATTTCCCAGACAAATACACCAGAAGCTGGCCATCGAGACGCCGGAAAACATATTTCTCGAATATGAGCTTGCTGGACTAGGTTCTCGTTTTATCGCTTTCTGGATTGATACGCTGATCCAGATTTTCCTTTCTTTTGCGCTGATGTATGCGCTGCTTATTATCGGAGGATTCGCCGGCGTTTTATCCGGCAGTTCAGATTTCAGCGGTACGGCGCAGACGGTACTCATGGTTCTGGCGCTTTTTCTGCTGTATCAGGGTTATTACATTTTCTTTGAAGTCCGCTGGAAAGGCCAGTCGCCCGGCAAGAAACTGATGCGCCTCCGCGTGATCCGGGAGAACGGCGTACCGGTATCGTTTTACCAGGCGGCCCTGCGGAACGTGCTGCGCGTCATCGATATGCTGCCGCCGATTCTTTTCATCCCCAGTTACGGGCTCGGCAGTCTTGTGCTGATGATGAGTCCCCTGGCCAGGCGAATCGGCGATTATGCCGCGGGAACGCTGGTGATCCGGGAACAAGGATTCCGGGGATTCGAGATTTTTGGGTCCGTCCAGACCCGGCCGGATTACATAAAAAAAATCCGGATACCGATTACCCGCCGGATTCAAGGCGCGGATTATTACCTGCTCCGTGAATTTTTTTTTAGGAAAAACACGCTCCAGCCCGACCTGCGCGCGCGTATCGCCGCCAAACTCGCCTCCCATTTCAGGAAACAACTGCACATGCCTTTTCAGTCACAGGATAATGATATCCGGTTTCTCGACGACCTGATGCTGCTGATGGAAAGTAAAAAACGATAAAAGGTTGATACTATGATACGATTGTTTTGCGCTTTTGCAGTGATTGTAACGCTTTCCCTTGTTTCCTGCGGAAAACCTTCACCGGATGAATGGCTCACTTATTATGAAAATTCCGGTTGCCTCGAAACGCCCCGCTATGACGAAACGATCCGTTATATTGAAAAACTGGCAAATCATTCCAGCTCCGTTCACCTGACCTATTTCGGAATTTCCCCGCAGGGAAGGAAACTGCCGCTGGTCATCATCGATAAAGACGGAGCGGTCAAACCATCGGACGTTCGCCGGAAAAACAGAACCGTCGCGCTGATCCAGGCCTGCATCCATCCCGGGGAACCCGACGGCAAAGACGCCGGACTGATGCTGATCCGCGACATGGTTATTCATAACAAACATGCCGAACTGCTGGATCGCATCACGATTCTGTTTATGCCGATATTTAATGTTGACGGACATGAACGGTTCGGCCCTTATAACCGGATCAACCAGAACGGACCGAAAGAAATGGGCTGGCGCGTAACGTCGCAGAATCTTAATCTCAACCGCGATTACATTAAAGCCGACGCGCCCGAAATGAGAAGCTGGCTGAAAGTTTTCAACGAATGGCTTCCGGACCTGTACATAGATTGTCATGTCACCGACGGCGCGGATTATGAATACGCGGTTACTTACGCGATGGATCATTCAGCAAATGTTGAAAAACCGCTACGGGATTGGACGGCCTGGCTGTTCCTTCCGGCGTGGGAGCGGCAAATGGATTCAGCCGGTTTTCCTGTGTTTCCGTATGTATCGCCAAGAATCTGGAGCAATTTCACCAAAGGGTTGAACGGAGGCATCGCTCCGCCGCGGCTTTCGACGGGCTTCGGCGCCATACAGAATCGCCCTTCGCTGCTGATCGAAACGCATATGTTCAAGGACTACAAAACAAGAGTCGATGGCACGTATCAGTCCATCCTTCAGGCGTTGGATATTATTTACCGCGAGCATGAAACGCTGAGAAAAGCAATTGATGAAAGCGACCGCCTGACCGCCAATCCCGGGAGCCGTTATATTCCGCTTTCATTTCGCGTGACAGAAAAAGCGGATACACTAAACTTAAGAGGCTTCACGTATCATCTTCATCCGAGCAGAATCTCCGGCGATTCGGTCATTGTATGGGAAAAAACGCCGGCTGTCCACCGTCTGGCGTACTTTAATGACAACATCTGTACCGATTCCGCGCAAGCGCCGTGGGCGTACATTGTTCCGCAGGAATGGTCGGCTGTCATTGATCGTTTGAAAAAC
>JBBIRG010000295.1:0-3932 GCA_037441945.1 Bacteroidota bacterium
GCGTTTTTTTCAACCTGGATTTTCACCGATCCTTTCGTCACCGGTTCGCCGTTTTCGGGAAACATGATCTTCGAAATCGCCAGTCCCGCCGGAGCCGCCATGATGCTCGCCCCGAGCAGATGCGTCGCAAAGAGCACCTGCCCTTCCCGGACCGGAAGGTTATGAAGCAGGGCATACGACTCGCCGAGCATTTGCACATACGCCGCCATCACGCCTCCCGCGATCGTCGCCATTCCGCCCACCATGATGGTCAGCAGTTCCGACTGCGTCATCTTCCCGATAAACGGACGGATCATCAGGGGCGCTTCCGTCTGGCCGACAAAAATATTCGCGGTGGCCGACAGCGATTCCGCGCCGCTGGTTCCCATCAGTTTCGCCATCACCCACGCCATGCCCTGCACCACGCGCTGCATGATCCCGAGGTAATAAAGAACCGACATCAGCGCCGAGAAAAAAATGATCGTCGGCAAAACCTGGAACACGAAGAAAAACCCGAATGTCCCGTCCTGGCCGGGGCTCAGCGCCAGATTGCCGAAAACAAAACGCGCTCCTTCCGTCGTGAAACCCAGAATCAGAACAAACCCCTCGCCGATTTTTTCAAACATCAGTGAAAATATATTAAACGGCGGCCCCCATGATTTTCCTTTCAGCACGAGTATGCCAAACACAACTTGAATCAGCAAGCCCATGCCGACCAGCCGCCAGTTGACTCGCTTTTTATTGTTCGATACAATCCAGGCAATGCCGATGATCACAATCACCCCCAATAATCCGGTCCACCGTTCCATAAAAAATCTCCTGTGTTGGAAAACAAAATTTCATTATCCTAAAAAAAAGAAATATGCAATTCAACAAAAAACTGACGGATACCCATTTTTTCCGGTAATTTTTCCGTGCCTGTATATCAGGCATACCTGTCATAAATGCGCTGAACTTCCCAACGAAGTTGTCCCATATCGTCTTCATTCGCCACCACATGATCTGCGCCGGAAATTTTCCGCTGAATATCCATTTGCGACCGCATGCGCATCAGCGCCTCTTCCCGGTTTAATCCGTCCCGTTTCATAATCCGCTCAGCCGAAGTATTTTCACAGGCTATCACGACGACCACCGCATCAAACCAGTTTTCGATTCGGGCCTCGAAAATCAAGGCGGCATCAACGACAATCAGAGGAACAGTCCCTGATTTTTCCTCTTGAATCCGGCGCTTCACTTCCGGCCAGAGATA
Source organism: Bacteroidota bacterium (assembly GCA_037441945.1). Lineage (GTDB taxonomy): Bacteria > CLD3 > CLD3 > SB21 > JBBIRG01 > JBBIRG01. The sequence goes on from JBBIRG010000295.1 coordinate 1,229, forward strand.
TGGGCCGATAAGCTCGTTCAGTCTCTGTAATTGTTCCGGATCGGAAAAAACGATAGCGCCCAATTTTTTCCGGACAATGCCCCCGTTGCTGTCAAGGATCCCGCCGCCGAATGCCTTAATCACCGAACGGCGCAGCGCCTCATTTTTTTCCAGCGCTTCTTTGCCGATCCGATCAGCGTCGATGATGACGGCGCCGAGTTCGCGGAAAATGCCCGCGATGGTTGTTTTCCCGCTTCCGGTATTGCCTGTAAGACCAATAACCCGCGTTTTTTTTAACAACGTCGGTTTCATACCGATTAAAGTATAGTGAAACAGGACAATAATCAACAACCGATTGACAATTCGGACAAATTGAAAAAACCGGGATTTCCGAATTTTTCGTTGAAAAACTCCTATGAATGGCGTACCTTACCGCAGACCTAAAGGAGACCTATGCGCGTTATTGATTTACGGAGTGACACGGTAACCAAAGCTTCTGAAGCCATGCGGAAAGCCATGATGGAAGCAGAGGTCGGCGACGATGTGTTCGGAGAAGACCCGACCGTCAACAAATTAGAAGAGACTGTCGCCGGTATACTGGGAAAAGAAGCGGCGCTGTTCGTTCCGACGGGTACCATGGGAAACCAAATTTGCATAAAGGTGCATACTTTACCTGGTCAGGAAGTGATGTGCGACTGGAACTGCCACATATTTAATTATGAAGCCGGCGCCGCGTCAATGCTGGCAGGCGTACAGCTGAAACCGATTATGGGAAATGACGGCATTATTACCGCGGAGCAGGTTGAGCAATTCATCAATGATGACGACATTCATCACGCGCACACCCGGCTGATCGCGCTGGAGAATACGCATAACCGGGGCGGAGGAATCGTATTTCCGCTCGATGAAATCCGGAAAATCCGGGAAGTGGCCGAACGCAACCGCATTCCGATGCATTTAGACGGCGCGCGACTGTTTAACGCGGTTCACTATTCCGGCGTTTCCGCTAAAGAATACGCAAAATATTTTGAATCAGTCATGATATGCCTTTCCAAGGGACTTGGCGCTCCCGTCGGGTCGGTCGTCGCTGGATCCAAAGTATTTATTGATCAGGCGCGCTGCGTCCGTAAAGCCTACGGCGGAGGGATGCGCCAGGCGGGCGTCATCGCCGCGGGGGGATTATTCGCGCTGGAAAATAACATCGGCCGCCTGAAAATCGATCATAACCGCGCTGCGCAGCTGGCGGAAGCAATCGCCCGGCTGAAACCGTTTCATCTTGACGTCGGAAAAGTTCATACGAATATTATCATATTCAACATCAAGGATGAACGCATGATGGCCGACGACGTAGTAAACAGGCTGGAATCGGCCGGCGTCCATTCGATAGAGTTTGACAAAAAGCGCGTCCGCCTGGTGACGCATCTCGACCTGACGGACACGGATATCCGTGAAACAATCCATATATTTGAAAAACTATTTTCATAATTTTAAACCGGAGCAGCGCTCTATGGAAAAACAGATTGAACAACTGATCGCCGAACAGATCAAAAATAAAACCGCCGAACTGAATTATCTCAGCAATCCCTGCCACGATGCGGTCAGCAAGGAACCGGACGCGGTGAACCGGATCGTATCCTGCGGCGCGTGCCGCATTTCTTCGACGCTGGGTGTCACGCCGGCCAAGGAAGTCATCGCAAGAATGATCGATCACACGCTGTTAAAAGCCGAAGCCACGAAAACTGAAGTCGAAAAACTGTGCGAAGAAGCGGCGAAATACTGCTTCGCGTCTGTCTGCGTGAATCCATGCTGGGTCAAGCTTTGCGCGAAACTCCTCCGCGGAAAAGGCGTTAACATCTGCACAGTGATCGGATTCCCGCTGGGAGCTACGAGTACTCAAGCTAAGGCAAAAGAAACGGAATTCGCCGTCAGTCACGGCGCGACCGAAATCGACATGGTCATCAACATCGGCTGGCTGAAATCCGGAGAATACGAGCTCGTTAAAAAAGACATTCACGACGTTGTCCGTTTCGCCGGCCGCAAGGTTCCGGTAAAAGTCATTCTCGAAACCTGCCTTCTGACGGACGAAGAAAAGATTAAGGCCTGCGTATTATCAAAAGAAGCCGGCGCGGCGTATGTTAAAACATCCACGGGATTCAGCAAATCAGGCGCTACCGCCGCCGATATCGCGCTGATGAGAAAGGTCGTCGGTGAAGAACTCGGCGTCAAAGCATCCGGCGGTGTCCGCACTTACGAAGACGCCGTCGCCATGATTGAATCCGGTGCTTCCCGCATCGGCGCCAGCGCCAGCGTGAAGATCGTTTCCGGGAAGGGCACGGCGTCGGGATATTGATATATTAGCCTGTAAGTTATAACACTCTTTCAGGGTTTGATTCATTATTAATATCCATTCAATATGAATGCCATCCCTTCGGGATTATAAATATTATTCGAACGGATCAAAGTCCGAAGGACAGGCATTATTATAAGTCCGAAGGACTGATAGTATTATTACCCCGAAGGGGTGACAGAGCATGGCCGGAACATTTTCTCAAATTTACATCCAGGTTGTTTTTGCCGTAAAAGGAAGGAACTGCCTGATTCATAAAGAATGGCAAGAGGAATTGCATAAATACATTGCCGGTATTATTATTAATTGTCTCAAAATAGTATCAACATCATCGAAAAATAATTCATGATTCGCCGGTGTCTTGTTGTTTCCATAAGA
>JBBIRG010000296.1:0-3931 GCA_037441945.1 Bacteroidota bacterium
TAAAAGCGTTATATTTCAATGCACGTTAATTTTAAAAATACAAAGAAAGACAGACGGAAATTTATTTATCACCGCCGACTATGAAAACAAAGACATTTCAGGATTTGTTATCATTTCGTTTAATGACGACGGAAAAATAATGCTGTAAATATAACCCGCTAAGTAAAAAGAATCATAATTTTTATTTACCTTTACAGTTATTATGATATTCACCTGATATTAATTGACTTGCTTATATAACCTTTTTAACTTAACATAGAGGTTTTGTCATGAATCGTATTACCGGATCTCGTATGTTGATTATTTCGGCGGCTCTTATTCTGGCGGGGCTGTTCACTGCGGAAAGCAATGCCCAATTACGCAAACCGAAAGAAATCACCAAGGAAATGAAAGCTAAACTGCCGAAACCGAAAAAATCCAAACCGCTGAGTATTGAATCCATCACCGAAACCGAACCAAATGATTCAATTGCTGCCGCCAATCCGCTTCCGATTGATTCGGTTATGGAAGCTGTGATTAATCCGATCGGCGATGTGGATTATTTTAAAATCAATGTCACGGCCGGCCAGACATTAGCGATTGATATCGACGCGGAAATGATCGGCTCTGAATTGGATTCGTATCTCGAATTGTTCGATTCGTCAGGAACTTTGTTAGCCGAAAATGACGACGACGGGATGTGGCTAGATTCTAAAATCATCCACACGTTTGCTGATGGCGGTAATTATTACATCAAAGTGACCGATCTGGGTGAATGGGGCGGAGAAGATTATTACTATTTCCTTCGGGCTTATGAATTTCAGACTCAAGGCAGTCAGAATATGTCGATTGTTCATAGCTGGGCGGTACCAAACGCGGCTTATCTGATCCGAAAAGACGGGAACATACTCTATACCGTTGAAACGAATGAAGAAGCCATGTATTCTGTTTTCAAAACATGGAATGTGTCTGATTTGAATAATCCCATTCTGCTTGACACTTTATATAATTCCGGAATGATCAGCGACTTGCGCATCGCGTTTAATAAAGCCTATCTGGCCATGACCGATAATGAAATGGGTATTAAAATATTGAATATTTCAAATCCCGCTGATATCCAAATTGACACGATGCTTGATATCGGAGAAACCACAGGATTATTTATCCTTGGCGACAAATTGTACGACACCGGTGATGGCTTCACGGTACGCGATCTCACCAATCCCGCGTCGCCTTTGCCGTTGTGGAGTTTTAATTTGGAGGACGAAGACGGCTCGTTTATCACTGCCGATGAGGATTATGTTTATTTCACGGCAACCGACGGGCTTCTTCGAATTGTGGATCAGACGACTCAACAGTTAGTTGGAAGTATCGATGCTTATGCCGATCTTTTCATTGTTGTAAAACCATATATTTATTATACGGCCTTTGACAATCTTTTTACAATTGATATTACCGATCCTGTAAATCCCGTTACGGTTAATGTACAAAATCTCGGTTATCAGGGTTTTCATTGGTCTGCGCTTCCGCATTCAGGTTATTTATCCGCCGGAAATTACGGTATACAATCTTTTTCTTTCACCGAGCCAGATATGCCTTTGCTTGAAGGGTATTATTATTCAATGAGTGATTTTTTCCCTTTCTGCAATGTTGCGGAAAATGATATGGTTTTTGCCGCCAGCGGACATATCGAAGGATGGGGCGCTACGCCCGCGGCTAACCGGATCGTGATATTGAAAAACGATCTGATCGGCGTTCCTGATAAACAAAAGAAAGAAAAGCCCGCGTCATTCGAATTATATGGAAACTATCCCAATCCTTTCAATCCGTCGACGACTATACGCTACCGTTTGAATAACGCTTCGCAAATCTCGCTGAAAATCTATAATATTCTGGGCCAGGAAATCCGCACACTTGTCAGCGGGGTACGTCCGGCCGGAATGAATGAAGTATTATGGGACGGGAAAAATGATAAAGGCGCGAATGTCTCCAGCGGACTTTACCTCTACCGTCTGCAGATTAGCAATCATGCCATTACGCGGAAAATGACTTTGCTGAAATAAAATGATGCGCTTATCAGATTCTGTTAAAAGGTATGGAAACAAGTAAGAGAACAAATGCTTAATGATTTTAATACAAGATTTCTCTCCCGACACGTCGGGATCGAAATGACACCTTTCGGGTGAAACAGGACATTGCATCCGTGAGTCAACCCATGAAGCTCGAATAACTGAATTAACCCAAATATTAAAGCGGACCGGCCATGATACCATCATGGCTGATCCGCTTTTTTACTTTTCTTTCTGCGGTAAAAACGTATACCGCTTACTTCATCATCGGTATGTTCACATTCATGTTTTTCGCGACCGTAACGGCTTCGTCATAACCGGCGTCCACATGGCGGATGATCCCCATGCCCGGGTCGGCAATGAGCACGCGCTGCAGGCGTTTCTCGGCGGCTTCGGTCCCGTCGGCTACAATGACCATGCCGGCATGAATGGAATACCCGATGCCGACTCCTCCGCCGTGATGAAGGGACACCCAGGACGCGCCGTTCACCGCGTTGATCGCGAAGTTCAGTAATGGCCAGTCGGCGATAGCGTCGCTGCCGTCTTTCATCGCTTCGGTTTCGCGGTTCGGCGAGGCAACCGATCCGCAGTCTAAATGATCCCGTCCGATTACGATCGGCGCCTTGACTTTTCCGGTTCGGACTAGTTCATTGAAAATCAGTCCCGCCTTGTCGCGCTCGCCGTAACCGAGCCAGCAGATCCGCGCCGGCAGTCCCTGGAACTGGATCTTGCTTTTCGCGTTCGTCAGCCAGCGGATCATGCCTTCCTTATGCGGGAACGCCTCAATCAGCGCGCGGTCGGTCGCGTAAATATCCTCCGGGTCGCCGGAGAGCGCCACCCAGCGGAACGGGCCCTGGCCTTCGCAGAACAGCGGACGGATAAACGCCGGCACAAATCCCGGAAAATCGAACGCGTTGGCGACGCCCTGCTTCAGCGCCTGCCCGCGGATGTTGTTGCCGTAATCAAACACGACGGCTCCCCGTTTCTGGAAATCCAGCATCGCTCTGACGTGAACGGCCATGGATTCCATCGCGCGGCGGATGTATTCGTTCGGGTTGGATTTCCGCAGCGCCAGCGCCTGTTCAAGCGACATTCCGGCCGGGATATAACCATTGAGCTCGTCGTGCGCGGAGGTCTGGTCGGTTACGATATCCGGCTGGTAATTTTTTTTCAGCATTTCGGGAAGCGCTTCGGCGGCGTTGCCGAGCAGGCCGATGGATTTCGGCTCGCCTTTCTTTTTGAATTCCTGCGCGAGTTTCCAGGCTTCGTCGAGGTCTTTGACCATGATATCGCAATAGCGCGTATCGAGCCGTCTCTGAATCCGTGTCGGATCGACTTCCACAACTAATGCGACGCCGTCATTAAGCGTTACGGATAAAGGCTGGGCGCCGCCCATACCCCCGAGACCCGCCGTCAGCGTGATGGTGCCTTTTAGCGTGCCATTGAAATGCTTCTTCGCGCACGCGCCGAATGTTTCGTACGTGCCCTGCAGAATTCCCTGCGTACCGATGTAGATCCAGCTTCCGGCGGTCATCTGACCGTACATGATGAGACCTTTTTTGTCATATTCCCGAAAATTCTCCCAGGTCGCCCAGTGCGGGACAATATTGGAATTCGCGAGAATTACGCGCGGCGCGTCGGGATGGGATTTAAAAACGCCCACCGGTTTTCCGGACTGGACCAGCAGGGTTTCATCGTCATTCAACTGCTGAAGCACTTTGACGATGGCATGATACGCGTCCCAGTTACGCGCGGCTTTTCCGATCCCTCCGTACACGATCAGTTCTTCCGGTTTTTCAGCCACGTCCGGATCCAGATTGTTCATCAGCATCCGCAGGGCCGCTTCCTGGAGCCAGCCTTTGCAGGATAATTGGTTTCCCCTC
>JBBIRG010000297.1:0-3928 GCA_037441945.1 Bacteroidota bacterium
GCGGCGATCAGAATTTCCGGCCGGCCGTGTTTCAGAATGTCCCGTATCAGCGCGCGGCCCATCATACCGCATCCGATTACCATGATCTTCATTTCACGCTTCTCCGGTATATCGTAAGAGTAAAGTTAACCGCCTGTATGCACAGCGGAGAATACGGTTTAATTCTTCCGGCGCAGTTTGCAGGCGAATAATCCGCATAGATTATGCCTGTGCGGTTCGATAAAAATGCATCCTTCCGGATTCATTATCTGCGCGTATTGCGGCTCATGTTCCCGGACGATCTCAAACTGGTCATTGGATTCCAGGAACGCGCGGATGACGCCATCGGTCTCCTCGGGTTCGTTGGACGTGACGGAATAAACCAGATGACCGCCGGGTTTGACAAACTGCGCGTAGAATCCAAGATGCGTCAGCTGGTCCTTAGCGAAATCATTCAGCTGCTCTTCCGTAAGATGCCGCTTGGCTTCCGGTTTGCGGATAATATTCCCGAGCTGGCTGTTCGGCGCATCAACAATCACTTTATCGGCCAGCGGATGCTCCGACTGCGACAGGAATCCGGCCACGTCCTGCGGCGAAACGATTTGAATATTGGAACAATCGTTCAGCGCCATCTTTTCCCGGAACCGGGCGATCAGCGCCTCGTCAAATTCCACGGCAATGATTTTACCTTTGTTCCCCATCAGCCCGCTCGCCGCCATGGATATTTCACCGCTGCCCGCGCAGCCGTCAATCATAATTTCATCAGGTTTCGGCGATGCCCATTCCGTAACGATTTGCTGGGGATCGTCCATAATGAAGAATTCGCCGTTTTTGTAAGGGTCTTTGGTATACAATTTCTTTTCCCCCGCGACAAACAGCCCGTATTTCATCAGCGGATGTTTAGTAACGTTATAACCGGCCTGCTCCAGGAACAGCTTGATCCGCTCAACGCCGCTCTTCAGCCGGTTGATGCGGATAACATGCGGCTTATCCGCGTTGTGATAGCCGAGCAGCGCTCGCGAGTCAAATTCGCCGTAACGATCCATCCACCGCCTCGTAATCCATTCCGGAAAAGAATAGCGGACGGACATCAGCCGCACCAGTTCGTTCAGCGGATCCGGATAGGATACTTTTTTGAATTTCTCCAGGAATCCTTTAATAAATTCTTCCATCCCGTCGCGATAGGACGCGTAGTATTCCGGAAGGATGAAATGCGACAGCATAATGGTTTCCTCAAGCGAGCGGTGCATGAACATCATATTGTACGCGGCCAGGCGGTAGATATTCCGGAGCGTCAGGTCAAACTGATCGAACTCCTTCTCACCGATGACGCTGGAAATCAGATAATCGAGGCGTATTTGCCAACGTAGTACATAAAAAACAGTTTTTTGAACCTGTGGTTTATCTTTGGACTTCAGCGTATCTTTGTAGCGCTCATAGTAGTCCTGACACATTTTATCAAGGGATGTTTCAGCGGATTCATATTCCTCCAGGATTTCCAGGGCTACTTTGTTGACCTTGGCCTGCGGATACGGATCATCCGACGGACGTTTCTTTTTCTTTATCTTCATCTGGAAGCCGGGCTTTTTGAATTTCATCACTCTGCCCTTCTTCTGATAATCTTTCTGATAATCTTTCCGGTAAAAGCCCGTTGTTTTCTTCTGGCCATAAGAGGACTGGATGTTGCCGTTCACCTCATTTTCTGAGTCCGGATTTTTATCATCCTGGTAAACCCACCGGGAATCAAAACGGTTCGACGTATTCAAGGAATTGTACTTGTTTCCGTACTGCGTGGTCTTCGCCGATCCGTCCTGAGCGTTATAATCATAACTCTGCTTGTTCTTTTTCTTATAATTCATGTCCTGAGGGTTTTTTGAGAAGTAAGTGGATTTCTTCATGACACACTCTTTCCTGTAGATCGTTGGGTAAGATAAGGTAAATTTTTTTTGGTCATAGCCATAGTATCTGGCGGTTTCGGAAAGCCATGGCTGGGCAATGCGAAACGACGCGCATGCGCAACGGAACGAACATCCGGGTACGCTGTTGCCTGCCTGCTTTTTTGTCGTAATCGCTTCCGCCGCATTTAAAAAAACGCCGGAACCAATTTAACCCCATTCATCCTTTGAGAAAAAACTTTTAACAAATACGACTTAAAAAAGGGATAAACACCTCCAATGGTATTCTCTGCTATCCCTCTGTAAAATGTTTACTTATTTTTTTTTCAATGTCAAATGAATTATGCATTTTATTTGTTTACTTTTTTTTTATAGTTTTCCCCGCATTACACTTTTTTCGTTTTTAATTCACCGCGCATGTCCGTGATCTTTTTTGTTTGTTCCTCGTACCCTTTCTTATCCAGCAAAGCGAACATATTCGATTTGTATTGTTCGACGCCGGGCTGGTCGAACGGATTGATGCCGAGCAGGTATCCGCTGACGGCGCAGGCCTTCTCGAAGAAGTAGATCAGCTGGCCAAGATAATACGCGTTCAGTTCCGGGATCAGGAGCGTCATGTTCGGCACCTGCCCTTCTTTGTGCGCGAGCCGGACGCCCTCGTAAGCGCGTTCGTTGACGTAATCAAACGTTTTGCCGGCGAGGAAATTAAATCCGTCGGAATCGTCATCGGTTTTGGGAACCGTTGTTCCGGAGGGATGTTTTTTGACCCATAAGAACGTTTCAAAAATATTCCGGACGCCGTCCTGTATCCACTGGCCCATCGAATGCAGGTCCGTTGAGAAATCCACCGAAGCCGTAAACAGGGCTTTATGCTGTTTGCCTTCGCTCTCGCCGTACAGCTGTTTCCACCATTCGGAAATGTAATGCAGGCCGGGTTCAAAATTTGAAAGAATTTCGATCGCTTTTCCTTTCGAATAAAGCGCGTGGCGGATAACCGCGTAAAGGTAGGCGGGATTTTTTTTCAGGTCGGTTTCATTGAGGAAATGCATCATATCCGCGGCGCCTCGAACGAGTTCGCGTACGGAAATACCGGCTGCGGCAACCGGCAGAAGTCCCACGGGCGTCAGCACGGAAAACCGGCCGCCGACATCGTCGGATATCACGAATGTCGTCAGTCCTTCCTTGTCCGCCATTTTCCGGAGGGCTCCTTTCGCGGCGTCTGTCGTGGCGTAAAGATAATCTTTCATATTCTGACGGCCGTATTTTTTCGCCAGCGTCTCGCCGATCAGCCGCAGCGCCAGCGCGGGCTCGGTGGTCGTGCCGGATTTGGAGATGACGTTCACGGCGCAGTTTTTATCGCGGATAACATCCAGAAGATCGGACAGGTACTTGCCGCTCATATTCTGGCCGGCGTAATAAATTTTCGGTTTTTCCGCAGTTTGTCCGGCAAAGCTGTGCGACAGCGCTTCTATCACCGCGCGGGCGCCCAGATAGGAGCCGCCGATGCCGATCACAATAAATGCCTCGGCTGATTTGCGGATCCGGCCGGCCGTGTCTTCGATGCGTTTCAATTCATCATCGGTTATATTGCCCGGAAGATCAAGCCAGCCCAGAAAATCACTGCCCGCCCCCGTTTTCGCATGAAGCGTCCGGTGAAGACTATCGATCTGAGGCTGATAACGGAATAACTCTTCTTCCGGTATAAAATCGGTAATAAAACTGTAATCCAATTCAATCCGGTTCATAATAATTCCCCTGAAAATTGTTGAAAGGTTCCGATTAATTTACCTGATTTACATTTAAAAAACAATTGGTTTTCATTTTTTTGATCACACTGAAAGTAACCGTCTGGGTTACTGCTGAATTTTTTATTTTTATTCCAATTCGGTCTTGCATATCAATTTTTTTCACATAAAATTAATATACGCTGAAATCAGGAACCGATGATTGACCGAAGGAATTTCATCAAAAACATCGCTGTGGGAGCCGTTGCTTCGACAGCCGCATTTCATAAACTTTCCTATGCTGGAGAAATGGCCATGAAAACAACCGAT
>JBBIRG010000298.1:0-2209 GCA_037441945.1 Bacteroidota bacterium
ATTGTAATAAACGTCAAATCCTAGCCTGATATCCTGCAGGTCACGGCGGATATTCTCAAACAGGATATTTTCGGCGAATGCCTGAAAATCCTTAGCCGGAGCGTTTCTCCAAAGACCCTGATGATGTGCGATAATCTGATCGGCAATATCGTAGATATAAGTTCCTTCATACAAACCTTCGGGGAAATCGACCGTATCGCCCAGCCGCTCCAGATATCGCAGGCGGACGGATTCGCCCAGCCGTTTCATCTGAAAGCCGGCGTTGTTAAAATAATATTCGCGGGTTACTTGATATCCAGCGTTTTCCAGGATACGGCAGATGACGTCGCCGAATACGGCCTGACGCCCGTGACCGAGGCTCAGCGGACCCGTGGGATTCGCGCTGACGAATTCCACGTTGATTTTTTGGACTTTTCCGGCTTCATGAGTTCCATATTGGTCCGCTTCATTCAGAACGGTTCTGATGATATGCCGGTAATAGTCCTGACTGATAAACAGATTGATGAAACCGTTTCCGGCAATCTCCGCGCGCGCAATGTAATCGCTGTCCGGCCGGAATTCTTGCATGATGTTCTGCGCGATTTCTTTCGGATTTTTTTTCAGGTCTTTTGCGAGCGTCATTGCGATGTTCGTTGACCAGTCTCCGAGCCGCGGGTCTTTGTTTTTCAAAAATTGGATTTCTCCGGGTTCCGGATATTCAAGTTTCTGAAGAATGCCGCTAAAATGCTCGTTCAGGTAAGATTTGATTAACTGCATAATGATCCGTGTTATGAGACAATTTTATTTTTCAGACAAGCCTGGATGAACAAATCTATTTCTCCGGACATAACGGCCTGTACATTGCTCGTTTCAGTATTGGTCCGGTGATCCTTGACCAGGTTGTAGGGATGAAACACATATGATCGGATCTGGTTGCCCCAGGCGATATCGGTTTTCGTGTTTTCAATTTTGTCGAGCCGTTCGCGCTCCGCCTTTTTCTGCAACTGATACAATTTGGATATCAACAGTTTCATGGCAATTTCACGGTTCTTGAACTGCGAGCGCTCGCTCTGGCAGGCGACGACAATACCGGAGGGTAAATGCGTCAGACGTACGGCGGTTTCAACTTTATTGACATTCTGACCGCCCTTACCTCCTGAACGGTAAGTATCCAGTTTAATCTCGTTTGGAGCCATTTCGATCTTTGCTTCGGATTCTTCCATTTCGGGAATGGCAAATACGGACGCGAAAGACGTATGCCTGCGGGCGTTGGCGTCAAAAGGTGATATGCGGACCAGGCGGTGAACTCCGCTTTCATTCTTCAGTAATCCGTAAGCGTACTCGCCCGCGATTTCAAGCGTCGCGCTTTTAATGCCGGCGCCTTCGCCGTCCAGGATATCCAGAATTTCGCAGCGAAAGCCCTGATTGACCGACCAACGCTGATACATGCGCATCAGCATTTCCGCCCAGTCCTGGGATTCGGTTCCTCCCGCTCCGGGATGGATGGTAAGGATCGCGGTCTTGCGGTCCTCGGGGTTTGTAAACATCGCTTTAAGTTCAAGCCGCGTCAGCCGCTGGTCAAGCGATTCCAGTTCCGCTGATACGGACTGCAGGGAGGCTTCGTCCTTTTCTTCAATCGACATCTGCAGGAGTATCTGCATATCTTCCGTTTCGGCATGCAGGGATTGCCATGATTCCACCCACGTCTTTTCGGCGGATAAATCCTGCATGGTTTTTTGCGCTTTCAGATTATCAAGCCAGAAATCCGCGGCGGTTGTCAGGTGTTCCAGATCGCGGATGACATGTTCACGTCGGTCGATGTCAAAGAAACCTCCGCATATCAATGATCCGCTTCTTCAGAGAATCAATTCGAGCCGTTAAATCACTGATTTCAATCATAAACTTTATCCGTTTCGTATCCGTTCCGTATTAAGATAACTGTTTCAAAAGCCGCATATACTATAAAAAAAATACGGGGAATGCAAAATAATTTTGCGAAAATAACCATAAAAAAATCCCCTTTTTGTAAAGGGGATTTAGGGAAAAATATTTCAAATGGTTATTTCTCTTCGCCGGATTCCAGCTCCTTGCGGATTTTTTCCAGTTCCTTTTCGGCTTTAATGCGGACATCTTTCAGTTTTTCCAGCTGACGGGCGGCTTTCTGCGCGCCTTTGTCTTCATCCAGCAAGGTTTGCAACAGACGCCGCCGTTTGGTTTCATTAGGTCCGGT
>JBBIRG010000298.1:2219-3924 GCA_037441945.1 Bacteroidota bacterium
GAAATTGATCGGAAGGATGTTGATGCCGAGATTCATGCCGAAACGCCAGGGTGAATAATTAACCAGTGATTTTCTGTTGTTCGGAACACCGGGAGGTTGCAGCGCGGCATTAATATATTGTGTCTTGTCTTTCGTTCCCATAACCAGCAGATCAAGATAAGCGCTGATATGAACCCACGGACGCACGTTATATTTTAATCCGGGCGTCACGTAAAGGAATGACTCACGGCTGTATGCTGATTTCATCGGCGCCTGCATAAAGCCTACTCCGTGCGCATCCAGCATAAGCGATACCTGGCTGATCGGAAAAATGAAGCCTAATCCGTACTGGAAATGCATGGCGTTTACATCACTTTTTGCGATACTGTCAGCTCCTACTTTTGTAGGAATAACCCAAGCGCCATTATCATTATGATTCCAGAATCCGACATTCAGATTCAGAATATAGGATTGATCTTTATAATACGGGTTTCCGTATAAGGACGTCATAGTCAGCAATCCGAATTCAAACGTTTCGCTTTTGTATACTTCCCATGGTATGTTGAAGTATTTTCCAGTAGGGATTTTGAATGTAAAAGCGGCGCCCGCGCCGACTTTCCCGTTTGCAAAATCAAATGAAGCGGCGCGAAGAGTAGTATATATATCGCCGAAAATGCGGCTTCGTGTATCACGAACAGTACGGATGTTCAGATCCTGATAAGTCACAAGTGAAATAAACGCATCAAAATGGTTCATATAGCCGAAATTAAAGGTCAGCCGGTTAGATGCGTGCCATAAATTCACGCCTCTGACGGATGACAAATAATATCCGGTTTTACCCGCTATGCCGTAAACCCGTCCCGTATTGTACATTGTTAGAAATCCGGTTTCCATGGCGTATCCTGAATAAGTATGGAATGTCCCGTATTTTCCTGTCGCCATTCCTGTCCCGATCTGCGGATAAACCGAGTGAGTCAGCGCAAAAAACAGAACCATTGCTGAAATAATTCGTATCAACCTGGAAAACATATTTCCTCCCGGATTTTTATAAGTAACAAACACAAAACATCTTATTATAAAAATAATATAAATTTAGCTCTTTAAAGTCAAGGTAAATTTATATTTATCTTCTATAAATTATTTATACCGTTTTTCAACAAAACGGTCAGGAATTTGATTGAATTTGGACGGAAAATTCTCTGGTAATTAAAATAGTTATACTTTTTCCCGGAAAAAAATGCCATTTGTAAAGATTAGAAATGTGTTTGAAACACAACATGACTTTTGCAAACAGTTTAAATAAACTCGATTGCATTTAATCAGATTATTATTTATTTTCAGAAGAAGGTTATTTTTCCATCACGATTGGATTGCTGGAAGCCTGATATGAATCAAAACCTAAAAATATTCTTATTTGTGATTCTTGAATCCCTATTTGTGACGGTGAATATTCAATCTCAAAATTACCCGGTCGCTCTCGATTATCTGACTATTGATCATGGCCTATCACAGAACACCGTTTACAAAATTATCCAGGATTCCTCCGGATTTCTCTGGTTCGCGACACAGGACGGACTGAACCGTTACGACGGTTACGGTTTCAAAATCTACCGGAACCGCATGTACGATTCTTCATCTTTATGCAATAATTATATTCTTGATATGCTAATCGACCGGAAAAGCCGGTTCTGGATTGCCACAACGGACGGACTTGCCCTTTACGACG
>JBBIRG010000299.1:0-3924 GCA_037441945.1 Bacteroidota bacterium
AGCGCTGTCGCAGGCAATGTGGCCGGGAAATTCGTGGACATTTTTTACGATCACGGTTTCCTGTTTCGCCGCCGCGGTCCCGCAAACGCCCCGTCCCATGGCAATCCGCACGCAGGCCGGCTTGCCCTGAAAAGGTCCCACCACCAGTTCTCCGTTTTTAAAAAAATAAAAACCGGCCCAATTGACATCGGGTAATGAATAAAACAACAGCGAACTGATATTGGCCGCGTTGGCGATAAGATCGGTTTCGCCGTTCAGCAGCATTTCGGCGTCCGGGACAAGTTGTTCGTACAGTGCGGTTTTGCTTTCCGGCCGTGATGCAGGATTAAGATGAAACATGATTTTACCTTTCGTTCAATCGGATCCGATCTTCGTCATTTCTTCTTCTAATAATTGATGCCGGTACATCAGGGCGTAGGCGCCGTTACGCGCCATAAGTTCATCGTGCGTTCCTTCTTCCGCGATTCGTCCGCCGACTAGGTATACAATATGATCAGCATGGCGAATGGTCTGGATGCGGTGGCTGACCATCAGCGTGGCGCGGTCTTTCATGATGTCTTTCAGCCCCGACAGGATGGCGTCTTCCGTCTGCGTATCCACGCTGGAAAGCGCGTCGTCCAATATCAGGATGGACGGTTGCCGGATCAGCGCGCGCGCGATGGTCAGACGTTGTTTCTGTCCGCCGGACAGCGTGATGCCGCGTTCGCCGATGACCGTATCGTATTGCTCCGGAAATGCCGTCACGGAATCGTGTATATTAGCTATTTGCGCGGCGCGTATCATGTCTTCCTCGGAAGCGCCGGGATTACCGAATAATAGGTTCCGGCGAATTGTATCCGAAAAAAGGAACGGGTCTTGCGGCGCCATGCCAATAGACAGGCGTAACCGTTCAAGGGGTATCGTATGGATTTCACAATCGTCAATAAAAAGCCGGTTTTCGGGAAGTTCGTACAGACGCGGAATCAGGCTGACAAGCGTGCTTTTTCCCGATCCGGTCTGTCCGACGATGCCGAGGGTCTGTCCCGGCGCGACGGAAAGCTTAATATCAAACAGAACCGGCTGGCCGTTATAGGCAAAAGTAAGATCGCGGAATTCGATGTTTCCTTTTATAGCCTGCGAAATAGGCAGAGCTTTTGCGTCGCTGATTGCCGGCGGCGTCTGCAGGATTTCATTCATGCGTTTCAGGGAAGCCGAGCCGCGCTGAAAAATATTGATGACCCAGCCCAGTGCGAACATCGGCCAGATCAGCATCGCGAGGTAAAAGCTGAAAGCCGCAAAATCACCCAGCGTTATCGAGCCGGCCATCACAAGCGATCCTCCGTACCACAGCAGCGCTGCAATACTCATACCGATCGTCAGGATCACGCTGGACATCATCAAACCGCGTATCTTTACCATAGAAAGGTTCGTTAGAATATAATCCCGGTTGAGCCGGTCGAACCGCGCTTGGTGAATCATTTCCAGTGCAAAAGCTTTGATGATACGGATTCCGGAAAACGATTCCTGCGCGTAAGCGCTGATATCGGATAATTTTTCCTGCACGGCCTGCGCCCGGCGGTGCATGACCGTGGCCAACCGGTTGACGCCGAGCGAGAGAAAAAGCAGCGGCAAAAACACGATCAGCGTCAGGCCTCCGTCGATCGCGATCATCATCGGAAGGACGAACGCGAAAGAGACGAGCATGTTCGCTGTGTACATGATCCCGGGGCCGAGAACTTCGCGGGCGTTGGCTAGGTCATTTGACGCGCGGCTCATCATGTCGCCCGTCCGCGCGTACTGGAAAAACCGCAGGTGCAGGCGCTGAAGATGAGCGAAAAAATCGTTCCGGAAATCGTATTCGATCTTTCGCGAAGCCACGATCATCGTGCGCCGCATGCCGAACAGAAAAAAACCGTGACCGGTTTCAAGGGCAATAAACAGGACGACGCAAATCGTAAGTATGTCAACTTCCGACCGCTGAGCGAGAGGTTCAATCCATTTGCTGTAGACATAAGCGCCGCCCGGCATTCCAGGATGCGACAAGCGGTCAATTGCCGTTTTGACGACCTGCGGGCTCAGGGACTGAAAAAAATTTTTGAATATGACAAACACGAAGCCCGCTAAAAAAGCAATATGATACTTACGAATGTACGGGAAAAGCGTCTGAAACATAGGTCTCCGCCGCTAACGGTAAAGATGATGCGTCAGAATATAATTCTCAACCGGTTCCGGAACTAAATAGCGGACCGACAAACCCGCTCGCACCCGTTCCCGAATCATCGTTGATGAAATTTCCACAAGCGGCCAAGGCAGCATCACGGCTTTTTTCAGGACTTCGGGACTTATTCCGGTATAGTCAAATCCCGGACGGGGATATACCGCCGGCGTGCACAGTTCAAGGATGGATTCCGGGTCTTTCCATTGACGGAACGCGGCAAATGAATCGCCGCCGATGATCAGAAAATAAAGGTTCTGCGGATATGTATCTGTCAGACGCTTCAGGGTATGCACGGTGAAGGACGGCTGGGGCAGATCGCTTTCAATGCGGTTGACAGTAAAAGCAGGATTGGATTGAACGGCCAGTTCGAGCATTTCGGCGCGGATGTTAAAATCCGTAATTGCCAGGCCGGTTTTATGCGGCGGCTCCGGGGCGGGAACAAACCAAACCTGGTTCAGCGAAAGAGCTTCGCGAATGAACTCCGCGATAATCAGGTGTCCCGTATGAACGGGATCGAACGTGCCTCCGAAAATTCCGATCTTCATGTCGAATATTTATCTGTAGTGTCCAAACCCGTTGCATCGCTTTATTCATGAACGGTGGATTTCGCCGCCTGTTCTTTCGCTTCCGCCTTGTTGATGCGATCGACAAGATCCAGCGTTTTGCTGATGATTTTTTTCTCCAGCGGATAGGCCTCTGTGAGTTTACGGAGCGTGAGCCGAGCCTTCTCATATTGCTTCAGCCGGAAGTAGCAATAGCCTTTCCAGTACATGGCAGCGGGAACAAATTCGGTATTGTAATAATTATTGATGACAAAATCATAATAGGCAATCGCCGCCTCGTATTCGCTGACTTTCCGGTAGGTTTGCGCGTTTTCGAATTCCTTACGGGCGAGTTTCAAGTTGACTAACTTGTAAAGCGAATCCACTTCCTGTTTTTTGGCGCTTTTGGGATAAAGGTCCATGAAATTCTGTATGGCGCTGAGCGCTTCGTAAGTGAATTTCTGGTCGAGCGCGTAACCCGGTGACAGTTTATAGTAGCAGATCGCCAGCTGGTAAATGCTCGGTTCGACGAATTCGCTGCGCGGATAAGATGAAATCAGGCGGTCGTATTCCGAAGCGGCGGATACGTAGTCTTTCTGGTAGTAATAGGATTCCGCGAGGTAGAATTGCGCGTCGTCGGCGATGTCGGATCCGCTGTATTTGTATGTGATTACGGCGAACTGTTCCTGCGCCTTGATATAGTCTTTTTTCAGGTAGATTTTCATGGCGTATTCAAAATGTTCCTTCGAGGTCATGTAAGCGGTCAAGTCTTTTTTGGAACAGCTGGATACAGCCAAAGCCGCGCCGGTAAAGACCAAGAATATGTGTCTTGCAAGCAGTCGCATAAAATCCTTTTAGGTTGATGAATATATTCTCAATCCATAAGCCGCATCGCCTGACAGCAATCATTTGCCGTTCGTCAAGCGGTGTCCCTTTGCCGGACTCAGCTTAAAACCGAGCCAATATAGTATTTTTGCGGCAATTAAAAAATGTTTTGTTAAAAAATTATAACCCAGACTGTTCATACCGGGGAGGTTAGCCGGAAGGATGTCTGAAGATGTTGACGGCCGGGGATAAGCCCGGGTGGAGTGTATCAGCCCGGTTAGTTTACCCAGCCGATTTTAACTGGCACTCCCCGAAAAAATAATCTTGATATTTGTATAGAACCTTAAAAATAGGGCTTTT
>JBBIRG010000300.1:0-3924 GCA_037441945.1 Bacteroidota bacterium
CGGCTTTCTGGCGTGAATAGGAATGATTCCATTCGTCGGCGGTAACCACGGCGGCGGTATGCGGCGCGTTGCGCAGGACGTTATCGGTTTTATCGGCCTGATCCTTTTCGATTTCGGTTATTTCTTTCCGGATCGAAATCAGCGCGTCGCAGAAACGGTCGAGTTCCGCTTTGGATTCGCTTTCAGTCGGCTCGACCATCATGGTGCCGGGAACCGGGAACGACACGGTCGGCGCGTGATAGCCGTAGTCCATCAGGCGTTTCGCGATATCCTCAACTTCGACGCCGGCGGACGTTTTGAAAAGGCGCGTCTCCAATATCATTTCATGGGCGACGCGTCCGTTCAGTCCGGCATAGAGCGTTTCGTAGTGGCCGGCGAGTTTTTCTTTTAAATAATTCGCGTTGAGAATGGCGTATTTCGACGCATTCGTGAGTCCTTCGGCGCCCATCAGCCGGATATAGGCGTAGGAGATCCAGACGACGGATGCGCTTCCCCATGGCGCCGCGGAGACAGCATGAATAGCCCGTTGCCCACCGGTTTTGACGACTGGGTTGCCGGGAAGGAACGGCGCTAAGTGTTTCGCGACGCAGATCGGCCCGACGCCCGGTCCGCCTCCGCCGTGCGGAATGCTGAACGTCTTGTGCAGGTTCAGGTGGCAGACGTCTGCGCCGATCCCGCCGGGACTGGTTAATCCGACCTGCGCGTTCATGTTCGCTCCGTCCATATAAACCTGTCCGCCGAAATCATGAATCATCCGGCATACTTCGATAATATTTTCCTCGAAAACGCCGTGCGTGGAAGGATACGTCACAATCAGCGCGGCGAGATCGTTCTTATGCTGTTCGGCCTGCTGTTTGAGGTCGTTCATGTCGATGTTGCCTTTTTCGTCGCATTTGACGACGACGACCTGCATGCCGGCCATCACGGCGCTGGCGGGGTTGGTGCCGTGCGCCGACGCCGGGATCAGCGCGACGTTGCGGTGTTCCTGACCGATGGACTTCAGGTACTCGCGGATCACCATCAGCCCGGCATATTCGCCCTGCGCGCCGGAATTCGGCTGAAGCGACGTCGCGGCGAATCCGGTGATGCGGTTGAAATAATCCGAAATGCGGTCAAACATTTCCTTGTACCCCAACGCCTGTTCAGCGGGAGCGAACGGATGCAGGGCGTTGAATTCCGGCCACGATACCGGCATCATTTCCACCGCCGCGTTCAGCTTCATCGTGCATGAGCCGAGCGGAATCATCGAATGCGTCAGCGAAATATCTTTCAGTTCCAGCGATTTAATGTAGCGCATCAATTCCGTTTCGGAATGATAGGTATTGAATACCGGATGTTTGAGATAATCGCTGGTCCGGACTAATGATCCGGGAACGGAAAGTTCGCCGCGTTGAGCGGCTTTCACTTCGGCTGCGCGGATACCTTTCGCCCGCGCGAAAATATCGGCGAGTTCCTGGATATCGGCTAATTCTGTCGTTTCGTTTATTGAGATTCCGAGCGTAAACGAATTGATGACGCGGAGATTGATTTTCTTCCCGCGGCAGAGATTCACGATCAGCCGGCAGGTTTCTGGATCGCCTGTATGGATTTTCAGCGTGTCAAAATATTGCGAATTTAATTGCTTATACTCGAGCGCGGTGAGCTGCCAGTCGAGCGTTTGCGCGAAATAATGGATATGCAGGGCGATTTGCCGGACGCCTTCGGGGCCGTGGTAAACGGCGTACATGGCGGCCATGTTGGCGAGCAGGACCTGCGCGGTGCAGATGTTGCTCGTCGCTTTTTCGCGTTTGATATGCTGTTCGCGAGTCTGCAGAGCCATGCGCAGCGCGGGTTTGCCTTGCGCGTCGACTGAAAGTCCGATGATGCGGCCGGGGATTTTTCTTTTAAACGCATCCTTCGTGGCGAAATACGCGGCGTGCGGGCCGCCGTATCCCATCGGAATGCCGAACCGCTGGGTGGTCCCGACGGCGACGTCCGCGCCCCATTCGCCCGGCGGCTTCAGCAGAGCCAAGCTCATCAGGTCGGCCGCCACGGCGACGAAAATTTTCCGTTCATGCGCCTTCCTGCAGAAATCGGTATAATCGTTCACTTGTCCGTCCTCTGCGGGATATTGCAGGAGAACCGCGAAGTATTCGTCGGAGAAATCAAACGTATGGACGTCGCCGGTAACGATGTCAATATGCAGGGACGACGCGCGCGTCAGCAGAATGTCAATAGTTTGCGGTAAGCAATCGTTCGATATGAAAAATTTATTGCCTTTTTTCGACGGCTTCGAGGCGTACAGCATATGCATTGCCTCGGCCGCGGCGGTGCCTTCGTCCAGCAAAGACGCGTTGGCTATTTCCAGTCCCGTCATGTCCGCGATCATCGTCTGGAAATTCAGAAGCGATTCCAGGCGGCCCTGCGATATCTCAGCCTGATACGGCGTGTAGGATGTATACCAGGAAGGATTTTCTAATATATTGCGCTGGATCACCGGCGGGGTAATCGTTTCGTAATAACCCAAACCGATGTACGATTTAAAAATCTGGTTTTTAGAGGCTATTTGCTTGAGTTCCTTCAGCAGTTCGTACTCGCTCACCGCGGGTGGGAGTTCGAGTTCCTGTTTCAGACGGATCGCCGCCGGCACAGTTTCGTTAATCAGTTGGTCCAGCGATTCCGCGCGGACTGTTTTGAGCATCTCGCGGGTTTCTTCTTCGTTCGGCCCGATATGCCGTTTCTGAAATGAGTTTTTATGATGCATAAACGTTCCTGTAATTTATTTTTATGAATGTTTTAATAATTTGCGGCAAATTCACCACGGCGGACGGGAGCGCTAAGATACTAAGAAATTCAGTTTTATTGGGTAATGTATATTCTGTTTTAATAATTCGCATCTGATTGAAAACTCATTTCCGGATTCATCATTTATGTTTTGCGTGTTTTTTTTTCCGTTTAAGTCGTCTATAACGGCGGATTTGCAAACAGTATTCTTTCTTACTTCGTGACTTTGTGGCGATATAAATTTTTAAATAAAAAAGTCAAACAGGATAACCCGTTTGACCGTAAAGCGATATCACACTTTGAAATGTCATGCCGGCGTCATCCGGTCAGGATTCAATTTCCATGTCGTCTTCGCCCTTGAAATCCTCGATGAAGCGTTCCTGAGCCTCTGTGACGTCCGGCCCGAATCCGCGGATGATTTCGTCTGGTGAAATATTGAGTTCCTGCAGACAGTATCGTAAATAGTATTCGTATTCCAGATCCGGGTCTTCTTCGAGCATAACGTCGGCTTCCGCTTCGGAACAGCTATTTTCCCTAGCTACCCATTCTGTCGCTGATAATCGCGTCATCGTCCTTTTACCTTGAGAGTTATAAGTTCATTTTCCGCCGCATTCGGGCGTTTTCGTCAAATCGCTGCCATGATAGTAAATTAAATAGGTTTTGTCAAGCAGAAAAGATGGGATTTACAGCAAAAAATGCAAACAAAAAAACAACATAAAAACAGGGGTTATCCCGTCAAGAAGGGGGTTCACAATCCTATTTCACCCTGAAAGGCCGTTGTTCCTTTGTCTTTGATGCCCTCGATGTAAATTTTTCCGGAAGGTTCAGCGGAATCATATTTCCTGATTTCTACAGCATCGCCCGGTCTGACTTCTTCAGTAAAATTAAGCTGAAAAGACCGGATCCTGTTTTTCCCGTGCCATCCGGCGTCAAAGCAGTCCATGATCCATTCCACGTATCGTGAGTTGTTCAGATGCCGGTTCACGTCAAGCTCGCTGTATCTGGCCTGACGGATATAACCCGTGAAATCGGCATCCGGCGCGTTAAGCTTTTCTAACCTTTCCGACAGCGCCTGATGATCGGGATCGTACCGTATTACAGCTGGAAGACGATCGCTTCGCTGCGGACGCAGCGTATTTTTATCAATAAGCAGCCAGCAGG
>JBBIRG010000301.1:0-3908 GCA_037441945.1 Bacteroidota bacterium
TCAGACCGAAACTACCGTGCCTCCGGGAAAAGATTTCCGGATTGCCCTGGATTATCAGAATGTATCGAAAGTATACTTTCGGATCATTAAGGGCAAAAACCGGGTTGATGACGACGATTACGACAGCGAAAAATATATCAAGTGGTGCCTGAGGCAAACAGCGCTCGAGCAGTGGACGCAGCCGTTGGCGGAGGAAAATGATTTTAAAAGCCATAAAACCGAAATCCGCGTTAAAGGCCTTCCGCTGGGCTTTTATACGATTATCGCGAGCGCCGATCCCTCGTTCCGGCAGAGCAACAATGCCTTGATGACTTTAGACGTTTGGGTCACCGGTTTGAGCTTGATTACCGAATCCGTACGCTATAACGGGGACAATAATTTTTACGTGCTCAACAGCCAGAACGGCGATCCGCTTCAGGGAGTTAAAGTCGAGTCAAGGTATCAGCAATATAATTACAAATCATACCGTTATGAATGGAAGAAAGGACCAACCTACAAAACGGATGAAGATGGACGGTTTACGGTCAAGGCTGCCGGCGATTACCGCTATTTCCGTTTTATCCTTTCCTACGGCGACGATCAGTACATCCCACACGAAAATTTTTACTCTTACTCTTACGGCGCTTCGTCTGCCAAAGTCAAGATTACCACAAAACTTTTCACCGACCGCAGTATGTACCGTCCCGGGCAAACCGTCTATTTCAAGGGGATCATGTATCAGTCCGATCCGCAAAACATCAAGCATAAAGCGTTGCCCGGCAAGCAAACACGCGTGATCTTTTACGACGTCAATCATCAGAAAATATCTGAATTGAGCCTGCAGACAAACGAATACGGAGCGTTCAGCGGCACATTCATCGCGCCGACCGGGAAGCTGAACGGGCGCATGAAACTTCAGAATGAGTCGGGGTCAGTCGATTTCTACGTGGAGGAATACAAGCGTCCGAAATTCGAGGTCGAATTCAAGCCCGTGACCGAAAGTTATAAGGTGGATGAAAAAGTGACGGTCAACGGAATCGCGAAAGCGTATGCCGGTTCAACGATCGACGGCGCGCAAGTGAAATACCGCGTTGTCCGTGAAGGATTTTTCCCTTACTGGCGGCGGTTCTGGGGCTTGCCGCCATCGATCCTGAGCAAGGAAATAGCGCGCGGCACGGTTACGACCGACGCCAAAGGGGAATTTTCGGTTGAATTTACCGCGCTGCCCGACCGGAGTCTGCCGAAAAAGAGTATGCCGCAATTTACTTATTCCGTTTACGCGGATGTAACGGACGTCAGCGGCGAAACACGTTCAGGGCAAAAAGCAGTCAGCGTCGGATACGTCGCGCTGTCGGCGTCGATCGAAAGTCCGCCGGCCCAGCGCCGGGAAGACACGCTGGTGCTGAATCTGCACACCTCAAACCTTAATGGCGAATTTGAGGCCGCGCAGGGACGGCTGACGATTGAACGGCTGGAACAACCCAGGCGAATCATGCGCGAGCGATTATGGGAAACGCCTGACCGTTATTTAATCAATGAACAGGATTATATCCGGTATTTTCCCACCGATGTGTACCGGAAAGAAGATAACTGGGCTTGGTGGAAACGCGCGGAAACCGTGTTCGACCGCCAGGTGAACACGAAAGAAAAATCGAGTATAGAAATCGCCGAACTGACACGGCAGGCCCCCGGCATTTATTTCATCCAGTTTGACACGAAAGACCGATACGGGACGCCGGTTAAAGTGGAACGGTATATGACGCTGTTTTCCGAATCCGGTAATGACGCCGCCGAAATGACGCCGTTCTATTTTTATCCGCTGAAAAGTTCCTACGAGCCCGGCGATACACTCCGTTTCCTGATCGGAACGGCTTACGCGGACGTCAGGATGTATTTCCGCTATGAACAGCAGGGAATCGAATTGAAATCGGAATGGATTGAATTAAACCGTTCTCAGCGCGTCATTGACTTGCCCATTGAAGAATCGCATCGCGGCGGTATAACGGCGCATTTTTCATTCGTGAAGAATCAGAGACTGTATTCGCGCTCGGAATCCGTCTATATTCCGTGGAGCGATAAAGACCTGAAAATCGAATTTGCGACGTTTCGCGACAAGCTCCAGCCGGGCGAAAAAGACCAGTGGCGGATTATCATAAAGGGACATAAAACCGATCAGGTCGCCGCAGAAATGGTCGCAACGCTTTACGATGCATCATTAGATGCTTTCCGTCCGCACCGCTGGAGCTGGTCCGTCATGCCCTGTTTGTCATCCAGTACATTAAGCTGGTCATCGCAAACGTTTACTGCGAAAACGCATACGAATCATGGCTCCGAATGGAATAAATTTAAATACGGGCTTACGCAATATTATGACGCGCTGAACGATTTCGGATTTCCATTTTACGTTTATTGGGGATGGGGCGGCAGTGGACGGGGATTCGCGGAATCCGGCGTCATGATGAAGTCGGCGCGCAGTTCAAAGCCTGCGGAAGATTTCAGCGCCGCGTTGCCGGCATCGGCGGGTGAAAAACTGGATGAAGTTACATCAAAGGATAAACCCAAGGATCTCAAACGCAAAAAGAACGGCGGCGGGGACGATGAAGATGGAATCGCTCCTCCGCCTCCGCCCAAAAAATCCGAAGATGAAGACGCCGGCGATGACCTGAAAGACGTCAAGGCGCGGACGAACCTAAATGAAACGGCGTTTTTCTATCCGCACCTGAAAACTAATGAACAGGGAGATATCATCATTCAGTTCAACATTCCCGAGGCGCTTACCCGCTGGCGAATGATGGGCGTCGCGCATACTCCGGGACTGGATATCGGCTATGTTGAAAAGACGCTCGTCACGCAAAAAGAACTGATGGTACAACCCAACGCGCCGCGGTTCCTGAGGGAAAGCGACGAATTTTATTTTGCCGCCAAGGTCAGCAACCTCTCGGGACAAACGCAGACAGCCCGGATCCGGCTGTATCTCTTTGACGCAATGACCATGCAGCCGGTTGACAAGCTGTTTGACCTGCCGAAGGGCGAACAAATTCTGACGATCAAAACCGGAGAAAGCGCGCCGGCATTCTGGAAGATCAAAGTGCCCAAAGGCGTTTCAGCGGTCACTTACCGGGTCGTTGCCAAGGCCGGCGAATTCAGCGACGGCGAGGAATCCACTCTTCCGGTGCTTCCCAATTCCATGCTCGTTACGGAAAGCCTGCCCCTGCCGATTCGCGGAAAACAAAAAAAAACGTTCGAATTCAAAAAACTGATGGAATCAAAAAAATCCAAGTCGCTGACGCATGAACGCCTGACGCTCGAGATGACCTCCAATCCGGCGTGGTATGCCGTCCAGGCTATGCCGTATATGATGGAATATCCCTACGACTGTTCCGAACAGGTGTACACACGTTTTTACGCGAATGCCATCACCGCGCACATTGCTAATTCAAATCCGAAAATCAAACGCGTGTTTGACGCCTGGAAAGATACGCCCGCGCTCGAATCCAACCTGATGAAAAACCAGGAACTCAAATCGCTTCTGCTCGAAGAAACGCCGTGGGTGATCAGCGGGCAAAAGGAATCGCAGCGTAAAAAACAGGTCGGGCTTCTGTTTGATATAAGCAACATGCAGAAACAATTAGAATCGTCCCTGAAGAAATTGCGTGAGATGCAGACCCCCAACGGCGGATGGCCGTGGTTCGCCGGTATGCCCGACGACCGTTACATTACCCAGCATATCGTCACCGGATTCGGGCATCTGCAGGCGCTTGGCATTAAACCCGACCAGTACGGCCCGACTTCCGACATGCTGAAAAAAGCCGTGGAATACCTCGATTACAAAATGAACGATGATTACCAGTACTTGCTGAAATATAAAATCGAACTTGACCGCGACAACCTCGGCTATGCGCAGATGCATTACTTGTACGCGCGCAGTT
>JBBIRG010000302.1:0-2420 GCA_037441945.1 Bacteroidota bacterium
TCTTAACCCCAAACGAAGTTTTCAACAGTGTTGCACTTAACGCTTGAATTCGGGCCCAAATAAAATAGCGAAAAATATTTTTTTTTAGCTTATCTATAAAAGAGTTAGACGATTGTCCGAAAACTAACTAAATGCCTTCATTATAAATCCCGACAAGTCGGGAAAAAATGAGATTCATCAAAACAGTTATCGATCACGACGCTTTTTAACCGGAATATTAACGGTTATATCCCCGCATTTCGAAACGCCCAACGCCAGGCTCAGGACTACTCGATGAGATAAATGTTTTTTTTTGTTCATAAAAACATCTGCTCTTCCATAAAGCAGACGACTGTCTTTACTCTTTATTTTTTTGTATTTACAGACAGCTCTTAAAGCAGAAAAATATTATTTTTCCGGCATTCGGCGACCATGGCGTCGGGCCAAATGCTGACCTGGATTTCGCCTATGTGCGCCTTTCGCAGGAAATACATACACAGCCGCGATTGACCGATGCCCCCGCCGACGGCTAACGGAAATTCGTTTCGGAGCAGTCGTTTATGAAAATACAACTCTTTCCGTTCGGGTTTATTCTGCGCGTTCAGCTGCTGCATGAGCGATTCGGGACTGACACGGATACCCATCGAGGAAATTTCATACGCGCAGCGTAAAATGGGATTCCATATAAGGATATCGCCGTTCAGCCCGCGGCAACCGTTGACGGTCGGCGTGATCCAGTCGTCGTAATCCGGCGCACGCCCGTCATGCGGTTTTCCGTCGGCTAAGGGGTGCCCGATGCCGATTATGAACACCGCTCCGTATTCCTCAGCGATTTTATTTTCCCGATCTTTCGGAGAAAGATCGGAGTAACGGGACAGTAATTCTTCCGAGTGGATGAACGTAATCTTATCTGGAAGGAGTGGTTCGAGCTGATGATAATTATCATACATGAAAAATTCTGTGCGTTTGATCACGTTGTAGATTCGCATCACAATGTCTTTCAGAAAATCCAGCGACCGCTCCTCCGCGGAAATGACCCGTTCCCAATCCCACTGGTCAACGTAAAGCGAATGGATGTTGTCCAGCTCCTCATCAGCGCGGATAGCGTTCATGTCGGTGTACAAGCCGTATCCTTTTTCAAATCCGAGGTCTGCGAGCATCATGCGCTTCCATTTCGCCAACGAATGCACGATTTCGGCGGGGGTATCATTCAAGTCCTTGATAGGGAATCCCACAGGCCGCTCCACGCCGTTCAGGTCGTCGTTCAGCCCGGTGCCTTTTTTGACGAACAGCGGCGCCGTTACGCGAGTCAGATTCAGTTCAGTGGCAAGGTTCAGCTGAAAAAAATCCTTGATCTGCTTGATCGCTTTTTCTGTCGTTCGGACATTCAGTAGCGCATGATATCCTTCGGGAAGCGTGAGACGAGACATAAATTGTTCCTTATATAATGTATGCGGATAATGGCATGACGCTGTATCTAATATTAAAACTGATACGCTATCGACAGTCCCGGAGCTCCCGATGGCGTCAGACCCAATCCGACGTCATATCCCTGCTTGCGGTTATGTTCTTTAACGCATTTTCTCGCGTCGAATATCTGCCAGATATAAATTCCTGCGCCCGCGACGCCGGCGGTAATGACAGCCGCTTTTTCGCCGCCTTTCAGGTTTTTCCACCGGTTCTTCTGAACGATAATTTTGTACTCATCGCCTTCCGTATCGTAGATGCGGATCTTTTTTGTCCTTTCGGTGATTCCGGACATCGTGCCGAACGCGGCTACTTCGAGGATAAAAAAACCAAGCCCGCGCCAGTACCGCTGGGTATACACCTGTCCCAAACCCGGCGTGAAAGCCGAAAAAATCATTGCTGTCATTTCGTCCTTCTGGATTTTTTGCTGGGCAGTTATATCCTGATTTGATGATATCATGAGTAAAAAACCAATGAGGCACAAAATTGATTTCATTTTATGATCCTTTCAAAATGTATCCTGAATGACGATTTGCACAGCCGATTACTCCTGAAACAATTCCGGATAAAGTTTTCTCGCGCATTCCGGACATGTGCCGTGGCTGAATTCCGCTTCGGAATGCGTTGAAATATAAGACTCTAACTGATGCCAGTATCCGCCGTCGTCGCGGATCTTTTTGCAGTTCGCGCAAATAGGCAACAGTCCGCCCAGCGCCTTGACTTCTTCGAGAGCATGCTGAAGATCGCCGACAGTATTTTTCAGTTCCGTCTCCGCTTTCAGCAAATCGCTTTCTAACCGTTCGCTGTTCAGCAGTATAAACGAAATAATGCCTGCGATCTGCATGACAACGACTGCGATGAAATAAGCGATCTGCACAGGCGATTCCAGCATAACGTCAAAGACCGGCACGGACAACACCCAAAAGGCGCGGATCAGGAGCAGGAACCCGTTGACCGCCATGACGGAGCCGATG
>JBBIRG010000302.1:2464-3897 GCA_037441945.1 Bacteroidota bacterium
GAAGAGCATGCCCGCTATAATCACGTTCGGAACGGCAACCGCGACAGACATATAAAAATTCCGCCACGCGGCGTCATTGTCGATAAAAAAATAATATGTGCAGGCGATACCAGAAACAACCGGTAAAAAATAAATAACAAGAGAGGCGGGTTTCCGACCCAGAAATTTGCGCATACCCTGAAGATGCCATGCTACGCCCAGTGGAAAGGACAGATTCACAATGAGTATGGATAAATAATCCGGAATCATTCCCCGCAGGATCAGGAAAATAAAACCGGCGGCCATTGAAAAAGATCCGATCGTCCAGAACGAAAAACCGGGATAGGTCCTTCTTGTGGACTGAAAGAATAGCATGATCATCGCCATCAGCAGTGTAACGACAGTAACAACTATAAATAGAAGAATCATAAAGGGCCTGGTTTATATCGATACCTTATTCAATCCGGCATCCTTTTCAAAAAGCTCCGGATAAAGTTTCCGCGCGCATTCGGGACATGTGCCGTGGCTGAATTCCGCTTCGGAATGCGTTGATATATAAGCCTCTAACTGATGCCAGTATCCGCCGTCATCGCGGATCTTTTTACAGTTTGCGCAGATCGGCAGCAGACCCCCGAGCGCCTTTACCTCGTTCAGCGCCCGCTGAAGATCATCCACCGTTTTTTTCAGAACTTCGTCGGCTTCGGACAGCTCCCTTTCGAGCCGTTCGCTGTTCAGCATGATGAATGAAATCGTCAACGCAATCTGCATCAGGATCACCGAAATAAAATAGATCATCTGAACCGGCGAGTCAGAAAGCAGGTCATAAGACGGCGACAGCAGGATTCCGGTAATGCGGAACACGATGAATATAAAGCTCATAATCATGACGATGCTGATGACCAGAAAAAACGACGACCGGTCGTTGCGCGATTGTTTGTACACCAGCGCCGACATGACAATGTTGGGCATGGATACGGCCGCTGATACAATGATACTGCGCCAAACAGCGGAATCTTCAACGATTGTAAAATAAACGTGGCCGATGACCGATAAGATAATAATGCTGTACCAATACCAGGATAATGATGCCTGATGAAGAAAACGTTTCGCGCCGGTAAGGAAAAGAATCTGTCCCAGCGGCAGCGCCACGGCCACTGCGATAATCGAAATCAGATCCGGGATCACCGAACGCAGACTGAGAAATAAAAAACCTGCCGCCATGCTACATGTTCCCGCCGTCCAACGGCCGAAGCCGGAATAGGTTTTCCGGGTCGACTGAAAAAAAATCATTGTCAGAGACAGAAAGACCGATACGATCAGGACTATGACAAATAACAGGCGCATGGGTTTATTTCATCCGGAAATGAATGATCGAAATGAAATCTTTAAAAACTTTTAATAATTCTTTGAATCCGCGGCTTCATCTATTTAATAACCACATTGACTAATTTATC
>JBBIRG010000303.1:0-218 GCA_037441945.1 Bacteroidota bacterium
CAATGATGAAAACGGTCACGGAACGATGCTGGCCGGCGTGGCTCATGAGTTGCGAAATCCTCTGGGCGGAATTGAAATCTACGCGCACCTGCTCAACAAGGAACTCGTTTCAAGCGAAAAAGGAAAAAATTACACGAACAAGATCATTTTCGAAGTCGAAACCATGAAAAAAATTCTGGTGGATTTTCTGGACTTCGCCCGCCCCAACAACCCCCAAC
>JBBIRG010000303.1:279-3876 GCA_037441945.1 Bacteroidota bacterium
CGACCGGAAACACATTCACATCCAGACTGATATCCATCACGACCTCATTTTTGTTGATCCGGCGCACTTGCGGCAAATCATCACGAACATCATTGAAAATTCCATCCAGTCGATTGAAAACGATCATGGTCTCATTACCATTTTTTCGAAACAAACCGAAGACCAGATTGAAATTACGATAACTGACAACGGCGCCGGCATTGTTGAAACGATTAAAGATAAAATATTTGATCCCTTTTTTACAACCAAGGAAAAAGGATCAGGACTGGGATTGGCGATTGTGAAAAAATTAGTCGATGAAAATAACGGTGATATTAACATCTATTCCAATCCGGCAAAAGGTTCAACCTGCCAGTTAATTTTTTACAATCAGCCCACATCGCATCAATCATAGGAAATATCATGAAAAGAACCCTGTTTTTCTCCTTTGTTTTTTTCTTAACCTTTCAGTCGCCGGTTGTTTCACAGAATACCGGCGCAAAGGATTTTACTGTTAAATCTACAAACCTTCATGAAAATTACGGATTGCGTATTACATCCGATTTGGGTGAAACTGCAACTGTATTTCCGGCCGTTCAGAAATCGAAAGGCAAAGCCTTTTTCTATTCGCTGATAGTTTCCGGACTCGGCGATCTTTATCTGAAAGACTGGAAAGCTGATCATTGGGGCGGCGGTAAATATTTTTTTATGACGGAAGTGGCGCTCTGGTCGTCTTTCTTATATTTGCGCGGCTACAGCAACTGGGTGAAAAACGATTCACGGGTCTTTGCCGCGCAACATGCCGGCGTCAACTGGCATTACGCTAAACCCCCTAAATATTCGGCGACTATCGGAAAATTTTCGGATATCTACTCCTATAACGAAACCCAGAGACGCATGACCGAAACCATTTTGCTGATGGAAGAAAATAATACCAATTACTGGAAATGGGATTCGGATAAGAACCGGAAGAAATACGACCGGCTTCGCATCAGGAGTCATTCAAGCCGGAACTGGGCGACTTACACCGTTTATGGCATCCTTGTAAATCATGTTTTAAGCGCGGTCCAAGCCACAAGGACTTTTCAAATCATGTCGCGACAACAAACGTTAGATCTGCGACTGATGTATGTCAATAACATCAGTGCCGACGACCGTTTTCACGGACTGGTTTTATCCGTTTCGGGCCGGTAAGACATGACGGTAACAGCCAACCGACTTCAACAATTTTTTTTCAATTACAAATGGTCTCTCGGCGCCGCATCGGCAATGACCATGTATCTGATTTTATCCTGCTATGACCTGAGGCTTCCCGGCGCGAACTACGATGAAATGCTGTACCAGGCGCCGGCGGTCAATTTTTTATCCGATTCAGTCCGTACTGAACCGATGCAAATTAATCCGTCGGTAATGTATCTGTTCGGCAAGCCGCTTCCTTTGATGCTGATGACCTATATCGGAAGCGTGAAAGTGATCTGGCATATTGTTATTTTTGCAGCTTTCGGAATTTCGGTTGAAACGGCCAGACTCGGTTCCGTTTTTCTTGGCCTTTTTGTTCTGGTTTATACTTTTTTATTTTTGCGCAGCTTATTTAATGAGCGAACGGCATTTATTACCGTATTGTTAATGGCGTCTTCCGCCGAATATGTTTTTTACACCAGCCGCGATATGACCATCGTTTTCATGTTGCTGGCCAAAATGGCGGCGCTGTATCACTTGTTGATTTACTGCCGTTATTCCCAACTGATTCATTTTTTCATGGGCGGAATATGGCTGGGCCTGGGTTTATACGATAAAGCAAGCTTCTTATGGTTTATTATTACACTGATACTATGGGTTTTAATTTTTCATTTTAAGAAAATACGATCAATCCCGCGCCGTCATTTTGCTTTAGCCGCATCCGGCTTTTTCGCATCATCAGTTGTCTTTATCGTTTTTAATTTTATCAGGCTGGGTGAAACGTTTATTCCAATGATAACCGATTTCAGTAAAACGAGCGGAGGAGTAGATAACACGGATATTCTGTCAAATTTTTATATTCGTATGGAACAGTTTTTTGCGCTGCTTAACGGCAATGGTCTCCTGAATTTATTTGCCGGAGTAAACTCAAGCGATCTGCTGATACGGATATTACCCTGGCTGATAGTTCTGTTGATGACTTTATTCATTATTCTTTTGTTATTCAGGCGGTTGACCGGCGACCGAAAGAAGTTGACATTCGTTATATTTTTCTTAATCGTGCCTCTCTTTCAGACAATTTTTACGCCCTCCGCGCTTAGCCTTCATCATGTCGCAATAGCCTGGCCGTTCCATCTTGTCATGGTTGCCATAAGCATCATTTGGATTGCCAAATTAACGCATAGTTTTGCGATATCGGTCCTGCCCGCGGTAACAATCACGACTCTGATTGTTACTATCAACATTTTTTCCGTATTCTCGATTTACCAAAATATTAAAACTTCAGGATCAGCGGGAAACTGGAGCGAAACGATTTACGAACTCAACGATTACCTGACAGAAAAAAATGAACCGGTTTACCTGATGACATGGGGTTTTACCAATAATCTGATCGTCACGTCCGGGGGAAAGCTCTCGATGATAAGACTCTACCGTGAGTTTATGAAAGCTGACCCGGTTGAAAAACGCCTTATTATCATGACTAATCTCCAATCCGGAAAATCATACTTGTTTTCCGTAAATCAACCGGATTACAGGAAAACAGAAAAGATGTTTCTTGAAGAATGCCGGATTTCGCATTATACCGCGGGCATAGAAAAACGATTTTTGCAGAAAGACGGAAACGATCTGTACATTTTATATCAGTTAAAATAAACTTTTATCAAGCGCCTAATATCATGAAATCAAAAACAAAAAAAATCAAAAAAACATCCGAATCCGTCCAGGCATATTTTAATAAGTTTGACATGTCGCCGACATCTCTGATGATTGTATTCGGAATCATCGCTCTCATCATTGTCCTCTATATGTTGTCCTCCCCTCGCCCGTATGATGACGATAACATCGGCCGGTATTTCATGGCGCAGGCGGCTCTGGAAAAGTCTGAATTTTTTATCAACATGTGGGGACGGCCGCTGGCAATTATATTCTTTCTTTTACCGGCTCAGTTCGGGTACTGGGTCAGCGCCTCAGCAACAGCCTTATTGACGCTGGGCACTTGTTTTTTCATTTACAAGGCGGCTAAAGCCGCAAATTTTCCGAACTCATGGTTGTCCGTTATTTTTTTGTTTTTCCAGCCGCTGTTTCTCATTACCAGCTTCAGCCTCTGCACCGAACCGCTGGCCGCGTTTCTGCTGTCGATGGGATTGTATTTTTATTATAAAGGTTCATGGAATTCCTCCGCTCTTTCACTGTCATTCATGTCCCTTGCGCGAACGGAACTCGTTCTGCTGTTACCTGTTTTTGCCGCCGTCTTTCTGTATAGAAAAAAATGGATATCGTTTTTATTGCTCGGTACCGGCCTGCTGATTTTTCAGATAACCGGTATGGCTATGACCGGCGATTATTTATTTTTGCTAACCGCCGCAAAAAGCGCCGGACACGGGCTTTATCCCAATGGCCCCTTCGCCCATTATTTCGAGCGTTTTATTTTCATCACGG
>JBBIRG010000304.1:0-3872 GCA_037441945.1 Bacteroidota bacterium
GAAACCAAAGTGATCCTCACAACCGTGAGTTATGAAATTCCGGCCGGCGAGTACGCCGTAATCTCTGAAAACCGTAACATGCCCGCGCGCTACAAATCCGTTCCTCGCCTGATGAAACTCAGTTCCATGCCGGGCTTATCAAACACCGGAGCAACGGTTATGATCCGCGACATGGTCGGTACGGTCATTGATTCCGTAACCTATGATCCGGACTGGGGCGGGCAAAACGGATTGTCGCTGGAACGGATCAGGCCACTGGATAACGGCAACGCGCGGACCAGCTGGGGGAGTTGTATGTTCGTCGAAGGCGGAACGCCCGGATACCGGAACAGCATCTACACGGACGAAGACCAGCCCAACAAAATCAAACTTTCCGCGGAACCGAATCCGTTCTTCGTTGACCGGAACGAACAGACGAAAATCACCATTGAACTGCCTGTGACGCAGGCGCGCCTGACGCTGAAAATTTACGATAATCAGGGACGTCTGATCCGTACTTTGCTGAATAATTCTTATTCAGGAAGCTATCGAGAAGTATTGTGGGATGGCCGGGACAACGGCGGCCATTTCGCGAGGATGGGCATTTACGTCATGTATCTGGAAGCGGTGAATGAAAATCCGAAATTCAATAAAAGCGCGAAGAAAACGGTGGTGCTGGGAAGAAAACTGTAATACCAGTAGCTGCAGTTTCATAAAACATTTCACTAAAATATATGTGTCTCTTCTCGTTACGTTCCGACTTGCCGGAACACTCGAACCGACTATTTATTTGTCATGAATATTATGTAACTTTTAAAAATATTAAGATTGTCCAAATAATTTTTCGAATTCAAGCACCTTATTCAGTCTTCGTAGATGCCTTTCGGCTTTTGAGAATTCGGCTTTCAGGAAAGCGTTGACCACTTCTGTCGCGAGCGACGGGCCGATGATCCGCGCTCCGAATGTAATCACGTTCATGTCATCATCCTCCACGCCTTGGCGCGCGGAAAAAGTGTCATGACAGGTGCCCGCGCGGATGCCCTTGAATTTATTGGCCGCGACCGTCGCGCCGATCCCGCTGCCGCAGATGATGATACCCCGCTGGGCCATGCCGCTGAGCAGGGTCTGACAGACCTTCGCTGAATAATCGGGATAATCGACCGGGTCGCCGGAATGGGCGCCGCAGTCAATCACTTGATGGCCGGCTTTGCGCACCGTCTCGATAACCGTTTCTTTCAGCGGAAACCCGCCGTGATCGCATCCTACCGCGATGACCATATTATTCCTTTCCGAATAAAAAAAGGCTCGGATACAATCGGAGCCTTTTTGA
The DNA here is from genome assembly GCA_037441945.1 of Bacteroidota bacterium. GTDB lineage: Bacteria > CLD3 > CLD3 > SB21 > JBBIRG01 > JBBIRG01. The sequence goes on from JBBIRG010000304.1 coordinate 1,310, forward strand.
AAAATCGTTTGACCTGTTATTTGAACATATCTGCGTTTTTCTGGATGAAGCTTTTCCATTTATCCGGCACAGCGTCGACTTCATAAATCGCTTCAACGGGACATTCCGGTTCGCAGGCGCCACAGTCGATGCATTCGTCGGGACTGATGTACAACTGTTCCCATCCGTCGCCGTCCTTGATGCAGTCCACCGGACAGACTTTCACGCATGCGGTATCTTTCACGCCGATACAGGGTTCGCAAATTACTCGTGCCATAAACTCTCCTTAGGCGGGTTATGTTTAATACAGGTTCAGGTTAATTGATAATTCAAATAAGTTTGAAAATGTAGTCAATTCAGGAAATATAATCAAGGACAATTTGTGTCATCCGTAAATGTCTGTCCGGCTTCATTCTTTGATCATCTGCCAGATAACGTTCAGCAGATCATCGATGCCTTTCCGGACGACTGAGGAAATCACGAGTACCGGTGTGCCGTCTTTCATTTTCTGTTTCCGGATGACTTTTTCCGACAGGTCGGATTTCGTCAGCGCGACGAGCCGCGGGCGTTTCATTAACTGCGGGTTGAACATTTTCAGTTCTTTTTTCAGCGACGCATAATCCTTTTCAGCGTCTTCGCTGCCGGATTCGATCATGAACAGCAGGACTTTGGTCCGTTCGACATGCTTCAGGAACTGTACGCCAAGCCCTTTGCCGGCATGCGCGCCCTCGATGAGTCCCGGTATATCGGCGATGACGAAACTGCGGTAACCGCTGAGCTTGGCGATGCCGAGATTGGGCGTCAGGGTGGTAAACGGATAGTCGGCGATTTTGGGCCGCGCGGCGCTGACGGATGCCAGAAAGGTTGATTTACCGGCGTTGGGAAATCCCACCAGTCCTGCATCGGCGAGTACTTTGAGTTCGAGGCTCAGTGTAGCTGTTTCGCCGGGCTGGCCGGGTTCCGCCTTCCTGGGCGTGCGGTTGGTGGGGGATTTGAACGCGTCGTTGCCGCGGCCGCCTTTGCCGCCTTTTGCTGCCACAACCTGTTGGCCGTCTTCGGTAAGGTCGCCGATCAGTTTTCCGGTTTCTTCGTTGATGATGATCGTTCCGCAGGGAACGTCGATGATCACGGGATCGGCGTTCCGTCCGTGGCTGTTTTTGCCGCCGCCGTTTTCGCCCCGCTGCGCCCTGAAATGTTTCCTGTGGATAATATCCTGAAGCGTATGCAGGTTATGGCTGGCTCGGATGATGATATCCCCGCCGTTTCCTCCGTCGCCTCCGTCCGGGCCGCCTTTGGGAACGTACTTCTCGCGCCGGAACGACACGCAGCCGTTCCCGCCGTTTCCGGCCTGAACATGAATGGATGTGAAATCAATGAACATAATGGATTGATTTTATCAGTAGGTAAATGCGAATTGGTTCAGCCGGTGAATGAAATTTCAGGTTTGGTTTCCAAACAGGTCTTCGGTCGGCGGAACAGGGTTGGGATCGAAATGTTTCCGGCAGCGCGCTTCGTATAAGCCGGTGGCGCCGACAAGAACGCGGTCGCTGCTCAGGACGGTGCGCTGGGAATAATTCGCGGGATTGCCGCAAACAACACAAATGGCGTGCGTTTTAGTGACGTATTCGGCGATCGCGAGCAGCTGGGGTATCGGCTCAAACGGCTGGCCTTTATAATCCATGTCGAGTCCGGCAACGATCACGCGCTTGCCCGATTCCGCCAGACGGTTGCATACAGCAACAAGGTTCACGTCAAAGAACTGCGCTTCGTCGATGCCGACGACCGTCGTGGACTGGTCTAATTTTTCCGGGATCTCCTGCGCCGAGGTGATCGCGACGGATTTCATCCGTAGTTCGCTGTGGGAGACGATGTGATCGGTGCTGTAGCGCTCGTCGATTGCCGGCTTGAAAACCTGGACTTTCTGCCGGGCGATTTCCGCGCGGCGTAACCGACGGATCAGTTCCTCCGATTTGCCGCTGTACATGCTTCCGGTGATGACTTCGATCCAGCCGCATTCATGGGTAATGACATCCATATCAGGCGTTCAGGCTTTCTAGGGTTGCGTCGTCCATTTCAAAATTCGCGTACACATTCTGAACGTCGTCATGATCTTCAAGGACGTCGATCAGCTTCAGCAGCTGTTCGGCGGTTTTGCCTTCGACGTTGACGGTGTTCTTGGCGATCATGGTCAGCTTGGAGGATTCAATGGGAACGTGTTTTTTTACGAGCGCGTCATGCACAATCGCGAGCTGGTCGGCGGGGCAGGTGATCTCAAAATAATCATCGCCGGTATCCATGTCCTCGGCGCCGCAGTCTACGGCGATCATCATCATGTCGTCCTCGGATACGTTCCGCCGGGGTACGGTAATGGAGCCTTTACGGTCGAACATCCATGTCACGCTGTTCGAGGTTCCGAGGTTGCCGTGATGTTTGCCCATCAGGTGGCGGATATCCGCGACGGTTCGGGTTTTATTATCGGTCAGGCATTCGATCAGCAGGGCGACGCCGCCGGGCCCGTAGCCTTCGTAGGTGATTTCCTCATAGGAAACGCCTTCAAGTTCGCCGGTTCCTTTCTTGATCGCCC
>JBBIRG010000305.1:0-3847 GCA_037441945.1 Bacteroidota bacterium
CCTGGGCGGTAATGTCGCCATTCCGGAACATGTATTTTATTTGCCCGGCAATCGTTTAACCATTCTCGGAAGAAGCGGTCTCGCGGCAAACTACGACCGGTTATCCGGGCGATTAATCAATTTTAACAAGTATGAAGAATATAACAGTCTGTTTAATTTCGTAAACAATTCGCTCATCGACAAACGTGATGAAAATACGGTTATCGAAGGAGCGCAGGATATTCCTTACGGCCTGACCATTTCTCCCGGAGGAGCTTTCGGAATAGACCCCTATGCAAAAAAGATTTTCCGTTTGCCGGAGACCAGCAATAGTACAGCCATTGAGGGCGACATAAAGCAATACACAGAAGAAATTACCTTTTCACCGGACGGGAATTATTTCGCGGCCGTTTCAAACGCCGACGAAAATGAGTTTGGATTATGGGATATCCGTTCGGGGAAAAAATTGAGGACTTTTTCAGGTCATCAAAACATGATCAAAGGGATCGTGTTTTCAAGGGACGGCCGGTATATCATTACGGCAAGCCTCGATAGAACATTAATCATATGGAACGCTTTGACCGGTTCGCCGGTAAGAACCCTGGAAGGGCACGCAGAACCGGCTTATGCCGTTGCTGTGTCGCGTGACGGAAAATATATCCTTTCGGGCAGTTGGGACCAGACCGTCAAATTATGGGATTTTGCGACGGGCCGGTGCGTTAAAACGATGTACGGGCATCAAAACTGGGTAACCAACCTCGCGATTTCGGAAGATAACGCTACGGCGCTGTACGGCAGTTATGACGGCACCGTCCGTTTATGGGATCTCAATACGGAGAAGGAACTGGCGCGTTTCGTCCATTTTACAGACGGGGAGTGGATTGTCATTACGCCTGCCGGTTATTATATGTCGTCCGTGAACGGCGACCGCTATCTGAACGTCCGCATCGGCAATAAGGTTTACGGCATCGACCAGTACCGGTCGGCTTTTTACAAACCGAATATCGTTGAAAACGCGATTAAAACAGGTATGTCCGGGATTTCAGGCATTTCCTCCGGCGGTACGGACCTGAATTCTTCTGAACCCCCGTTTATTGTTATCAGGAATCTTGATGACGGAATCACTCTCAGTACGACAAGCACAGAACTTTCCGTTTATGTCGAGGACCGGAATCAGACGCTGAAAAAGATCACCGTGTATATCAACGGGCGTACGGCGGCGACGGCGGAAACGCGCGGCATGAAAGCCGTGCAGGGAATGATCGAGATTCCGGACGGGAAGAAATCCATGGACGTTAAAACGGCGATTGTTCTGGATCCCGGCGAAAATATCATCCAGGTTGTCGCGTCCAACGGTTTTTCGGAAGGCCGGAAATCGATAAGGGTCATTGCGAAAGATGAGGCTGCCTCCGTGAAAAATGTATCCATTCTTCCGAATCTTTGGGTGCTGGCCGTCGGCGTAAATGAATACCGTGATAAGAATTTTCGTTCGCTGTCTTATGCTGCGGCAGACGCGGCCGGCATTGCTGATGTTTTCCGTTCGCAGAAAGGAAAATTATACAAAGAAGTCAATACACTGATCATCAGCGATCAATCCGACGTGAAGCCGACTTATGAGAACATCATCGACAACCTGAATTACCTTAAAAAAGCCGGCGCGAACGATGTGGCGGTTTTATTTATAGCCGGCCACGGCCTGAATGATGAATCGGGCGAATTTTATTTCCTGCCAAACGATGCGGCGATGACGGACGACGGATCGATCAAACGGTCGCGGGCGATTTCCTGGCGCGAGATCCGTTCGATCCTGGATTTTCCCGGAAAAAAAATCGTGCTGGTGGACGCGTGCCATTCGGAGGGCGTATCGGGAAAAAAGACGCGGTCCGTCGATACGCACCGTTTCGTCAAGGAATTGCAGGACGCCAACGCGGTGATATTCACATCCAGCCGCGGAAAACAGCTTTCGCAGGAATCGAAAGATTGGGGGCACGGCGCTTTTACTTACGCGATCATCCAGGGACTTAACGGCAAAGCCAATCTGATCAAGGATAACAAAATATCCATGAAAGAACTCGACACCTACGTTTCTGAAACAGTGCCTCTGCTGACTAAGGGCGCTCAGCACCCGATAACCAACACGCCGGACGGGTATGTGAATTTTCCGGTGGCGATTATTGAATAGAGCCTGATTTTTCTCGCGACTTACACGAAAGTTTAAACGCAAAGCGCGCTGAGTACGCATAGTTTATAATATGGCTTTTCTTTGTGATCATCGCGGGCTTTGCGGTAAGATGTTATCCCGCGAATCACGCGAAAATTTAACCGCAAATGGCGCTGAGGACGCAAAGGGTATAAAAAGCCTTTTCTTTGCGATCATTGCGGGCTGGTTTTTTGCAGCGAATCATGCAAATCAGCTGCTTCTATCTAAAACTGAATATCAATAAGGGTTTTCGTTTAGTCCGTATTTATTTCAAGCAGAAACCGAATCAATGCCAGGACTCCTTTCAGATTGCGGCGGAATTCAGTCTGATGGTGATTCGTCAGTACGACCGCCAAGGCCGGAATTCCTTGTCCGGCTAGCCAGTCGGCGGAAGAGCCCATAACCGGATAATCGGGAAATTTTGTTAAAAGACGTTATCCGGAAGCTTTGGAATAACATTGAGCCAGTTTCATCTTTTGCGTACCAATCGTTTCGCAACCGCCCGGAAACACTCACGGATACTGGCTGTGCGAGAAAACAACGCATTGAATATCAGATTGTGGCTGGAATGTTTTCAGAATGCGGGGTTCAATTTCAGAAACCGGCTCCGGGCCGCCGCGGATTTTTTTATTCCGCCAGATTGCGATGATGTCCCAACGACAATTCCCGTTCCGGTGGAGATCGAAGGCGTACCCGTTGAAACTTCCGTATTCTGTTTTTTTCGGAATAACCTTTTCTAAGATCCTTCCGGAATGTCCCATGACAGCGGCAATTTTTATTCGAATTAGCGCATGGGATGATATGCAATATTTCCGAATCCGGGATTTCTCTGGGATGGGCTGTGAAATTATCAATTCTTTCGTAAGCGAGCAACACCGTGTTCCATTCGTAACCGCCATGTATGTAGTCGAGGATAGATATATGCGGCGCTATCCGACGAACAGATAACATTGTATCGGGTATTGATTTGTTGAATATCCGAGAATGTGATAATGACCGGTATCCCCGGAATCATCGTCTACAGATAGGATTTTCGAAGAAGCCGAATCCTGTGCGTGTAACGAGTGGCCGATAAAAAGAATCCGTAGCACAAGAAGATTCAGAGACAGGAAAAAATAAAATGAATTTCATATCGGATGACAGAATCAATTAATAAACCAGGGTTAGCTGGGAACCGTATTCATTTTTCTGGCGAACGCGATGATATGTCCGTCGGGGTCGGAGCAGTATCCGGCAATATCTCCCCAGTCGCGGGGAAGTGCGGGACTGACCGGTTGCGCGCCCGATTGGATTGCTTTTGAAATTGATTTCTCCGGATCGTCAACATGCAGATACAATTCACATCGCGGAATGCCGCTGCCTTTGGATGGATGCTGAGTTTGTTGCCCGAGGATTTTTACGATCCCTTTTTCCGGCATCAGCCCCAGACGGCAGAAGTCGTTTAACTGAAATTGGGTCATTCCCGGAACATGCAGAACCGGCGGCATTTCCAGTATGGATTCATAAAATGCGCGGCTTCGTTCCTGGTCGGAAACATACAGGATAAATTCGGTTATCATTTTTTTTCCGTGATTGATTGGACTTTTTTAACACCATTTGCGTTTTTCCCGCAGATACTAATAGTTTCAAAATAAAAACGACATTCATTAAAACATTCATTCGTTAATC
>JBBIRG010000306.1:0-1648 GCA_037441945.1 Bacteroidota bacterium
ACGCGAGGCAGACCATCCTCCGCTATCACGCGCGACTCGCCGCACTAAAGCAACCGATGATCCGCTGGTCATTCAAAGTTCCGCTTCTGACTTTTACACGACTTAGTCGCGCAATTATTTGTTTGCACGCTAAAAATCCCAACAGGTCGTGGAAAGGCGCGAAATAACCTAAAAAAATTCAATTTCTTTCGTGTGTCGAACATTTCGCGGAAAAAATTCATAAAAGAATCATTTGTACAACTAAGTTATTTTAGTCTAGAATTAGGCAGCTAGGTGAAGCTGAATTTGATATTATTCCATAAAACGAGATTCTTATCAAGAATTTCTATCGCTGCGATAGAAAATTATTTGCAATTTCTGAAATAAGGATTTCGGTGACTTTTGAGATTTCTGAAAAATCGTTATTCATTATTTTATCCGCCCATTCATACCCTTTCAATCTCTTCTCCATCAGCGTTTCAATCGATTCCGTTTTCAGGAGCGGGCGCGGGGTGTCCTTAAGGCGCTGTTTCAGGACATCGGCGGAGCATTGCAGATAAATCAGAATCCCGGTTTCTTTTACGATCCGCAACGTTTCACCGTCCATTAGGCTTCCTCCGCCGAGCGCAATGACCGAAGGGGTTTGAAGAGCGGAAATTTTACGAATCAATTCTTTTTCAAATTTCCGGAATTCCGGTTCGCCGTGACCCCTGAATATTTCAGCGACACTGCGGTTCGTTGTTTTCTCGATTTCCTCATCTGTATCAATGAACGGCCTGTTCAGCTTTTCTGCGAGCAGCCGCCCGATGGTGGACTTGCCGCTGCCCATGAACCCGCACAGGTAAATGTGTTTATTCTTCCGAAGCATCGGATTTCTTCCGGAAGTAATGCAGAACGGAATTGAAAAGCAAGGCGCCGATGACGGTTCCCCCGCCGGCCATCGCCCAGAACCCCGGCTGTTCGCCGGTTCCTAGAAATGTCCACAGCGGATTACAGATCGGCTCCAGTAAAGTGTATATAGCCACCTCAACGCTCGATATGTAATGCACGCCCTTCGCGAAAAATACGTATCCCAGCCCCAGCTGGCAAACGCCCAGGAAAAGAAGTACATAAAAATCCTGCAGCGTCATGGAAAACGCGCTGACCATGACTTCACCTGCGGATAACGAAGACCGGTTGCCCGCCAGCGATATAATCAAAATCAGCAACCCGATCAGCAGAACTGTCATCAGGTTGCCCAGCGAGAGATTGAAAGTGGACTGAATCTCAATCTTTTTATGCGAATCGTCCGGAGACGGATTACCGTACTGGCCCGATTTTTTCACAAAGAACTGCAGCAGCGCGAACGCGATCCCGGAAAGAATGCCGATCATGTTCCCGGTAAACGCCGTCGATTTTTCCTCCTCGACAAAAAAAAGTCCCATGCCCGCGAGACAAAGGATCACCGTCAGTATCTCGTGGAAATATATTTTTTCTTTGAGAAATACATACGACAAGATGATCACGTACACCGGCGCCATATATTGCAGAAAAACGGCGTTGGCGGCTGTCGTCAGTTTATTCGCCGTGACAAAAAGCGTCACGGTTCCTGTATAAAATACAGCCGTCAGCAATGACCACCGGTTTACCGAAAATCTGAATCTGATCCTGTACCGGTACAACGTCCAGA
>JBBIRG010000306.1:1661-3845 GCA_037441945.1 Bacteroidota bacterium
GATCAGAAAAATTCCCGCGATGAATGACCTGTAAAAAGCGATCTGCAGTGACGGCAGATCGGATAGTTTTATCAAAAGCCCTGCGCTGCTCCAGCAAATAGCCGCAAGTAAAATCAGGATAACGCCTTTTAAATATTTCCGGTTCTGCATAAAAAATATATTCGGCGTATTTTATACTTTAGCGCCTAATTAATCAAGACAAATTTCAATTTTATCAAAACACCGTTAAAAGCAACAACTGCAATTTTGTCACACATTATATGACGTTTATTCAGAATTAATCGTGTCATTTTAGCACTCGACTCAACCGAGTGCTATTATTTAATTTTTTAGGATTTTATGATTGATTAAACGACAAATTAACAATTATTTATAAAAATAAGTTTTTGGCTTGATTTTTGCTAATTTATTATTTAGCATTGCATCATAATGGTAGAAAAACTCTTCAAATAGGCAAAAATGTTCGATAAATATTATGATTGTGAATTTGCGGCAAGTTTAAATGTAAGAATAATAAGAATAATATTATATTTTTTTAAATGACGACTAATAATTCTAAACAAAAAATCAAACTGAACGGAGGTTACCATGAAACTGAAACCCTTAGGCGATCGCATCATCGTCAAAGTAATTGAACCGGAAGAAGTGACAAAAGGCGGAATCATATTACCGGATGTCGCGAAAGAAAAACCGCAGGTAGGCGAAATTCTGGCCGTAGGTCCGGGCCGCGTTTCCGATAAAGGCGAAACCATCAAAATGCAGGTTAAAACCGGCGACCGCGTTCTGTTCGGAAAATACTCCGGAACGGAAATTACGTACGAAAGCGAAAAATACCTGATCATGCATGAATCGGATATTCTGGCGATCCAGGGATAAAACCTTTGCCAATAAGGCGTAAAGACTCGAAGAATAAAATAAATAATTCATAAGGAGAAAACAATGGCTGCTAAGGAAATAATTTTTGATGTTGACGCGCGCACGAAGCTGAAAAAAGGCATCGATACGCTTGCAAATGCCGTAAAAGTCACTCTCGGGCCCAAAGGCCGCAACGTCCTGCTGGAAAAGAAATACGGCGCCCCTACCGTCACTAAAGACGGCGTTACCGTCGCGAAAGAAATTGAAACCGAAGACCCTATCGAAAATATGGGCGCCCAGATGGTCCGCGAAGTCGCTTCCAAAACCAGCGACATCGCCGGCGACGGAACCACGACCGCGACCGTGTTAGCCCAGGCGATTTATGCCCAGGGACTAAAAAACGTAACCGCCGGCGCGAACCCGATGGAGTTGAAAAAAGGCATCGATGCGGCCGTGAAAGTCGTCGTTGAAGAACTGAAGAAGATGTCCAAAAAAGTCGAAGGCAAGGAACAGATCGCTCAGGTCGGCGCTATCTCCGCGAACAATGACATGGAAATCGGACAATTGTTAGCCGACGCAATGGAAAAAGTCGGAAAAGACGGCGTCATCACCGTTGAAGAAGCAAAAGGCTTTGAGACGAACATGGAAACCGTCGAAGGCATGCAGTTCGACCGCGGTTATTTATCCCCGTACCTCATCACCGACGCCGAAACCCAGGAAGCCGTTCTGGAAGATCCGCGCATTCTGATCTACGACAAGAAAATCTCCGCTATGAAAGACCTGCTCCCGATCCTGGAAAAAGTCGTTCAAATGGGTAAGTCGCTTCTGATCATCGCCGAAGACGTCGAGAACGAAGCGCTGGCGACGTTAGTCGTCAATAAACTGCGCGGTACCCTGCGCGTATGCGCCGTGAAAGCGCCCGGATTCGGCGACCGCCGCAAAGCCATGCTGGAAGACATCGCCATCCTGACCGGCGGAACGCTGATCAGCGAAGAAGCCGGCTATAAATTAGAAAACGCGAAAATCGAATATCTCGGAACCGCCAAAAAAGTCATCATTGACAAGGATAACACAACCATCGTCGAAGGCGCCGGTAAGAAAGAAACCATCAAGGGCCGGATCGCCCAGATCAAGACGCAGATTGAAAATACGACCAGCGATTACGACAAAGAAAAACTGCAGGAACGCCTCGCGAAATTAGCGGGCGGCGTCGCGGTGATCCGCATCGGCGCTGCAAGCGAAGTGGAAATGAAGGAAAAGAAAGCGCGCGTTGAAGACGCCCTGCACGCGACCCGCGCGGCCGTTGAAGAAGGCATCGTCACAGGCGGA
>JBBIRG010000307.1:0-3839 GCA_037441945.1 Bacteroidota bacterium
ATTCATCGGCAGGGACATTTCATAACCCGTGAGATCGTAAAGGTCTTTGTACAGCATCGGTAACTGATCGTTCCGGAACGCACGTGACGTCAATGTCACCCGCTTAGCCTGTTCGTTCATGGTCTGCAGTATCTTCGGATGACAATGCCCTTGATTCACGGCCGAATACGCGGCGAGGCAATCAAGGTATTTCTTGCCTTCCACGTCCCATACCCAGGCGCCTTCGGCCTTCGCAATCACCACATCCAGCGGATGATAATTATGAGCGCCGTACTTCTCTTCCATCTCAATGAATTCTTGAGTTTTCATACTTCACCTTCAACTGTTTTATAGTGTAACGCGTAATTAAAAACGGAGAAATGATGTCATCGCTATCTAAGTAAAACCGATATGATCATTGTACAGCAAAACAACCGCAACCCGAATTTTACGTGAATGCTGATTATGTAGGTGAATGCGCATAAAAAGGCCTGTTTAACTGTTATTAGTCGGGCGCAATATAATCGTTTCAGACTACAAGTTAAAGGAAAATCGTAAAAAACGGGATTTGATCGGTCCGGCTGTAAAACCTAATTTATGCGTTTTCAGGCGATATATTTATATTTTTTAATTTTCATGGTTGGCGTTTTTTCAAACGGCACCGGTTGTTCAATAATAACGGCGATATGAGAATGGACATTCATCTGCATATTGACGAAATGCTGAATTTCCGCCAAGATTTTTTTAATCTGGTTCTCCATATCGTCCTGAAAAGCCTGGGCGTTATCTTTGAGCTGATTGTAGAATTCCTCTACCTTCTGGTAATCCAAATGAACCATCGCGATCAGTTTGCCCTTCATCTCGTATACAATGGATTCGATAACGAATTTATGGCGGTTGACGACGGCTTCGATTTCCTCCGGATAAATATTTTTTCCGTTCGCGCCAATGATTACGTTTTTCAGCCGGCCCTTGAAAAACAATCGGCCCGATTTGTCCATGTAACCGAGATCACCGGTGCGGAACCATCCGTCAGGGGTAAAAACACTTCGGGTAAGATCGTCGTTTTTATAATATCCTTTCATGACGTTATCGCCTCGCGTCACGATTTCCCCTTCCCCGGTGGCTGGATTAATATTGATGAGTTTCATTTCCTGCCCCGGAGGACAGAACCCGGTCGAACGGAAAAGATGCTTATTTGTGGGTGTTCCGGCGACCAAAGGACTGGTTTCCGTCAATCCGTAACCGATCTGATACGGAAAATCAGCTTCCCATAGAAACCGCTCCACGCTTTCATCTAAGAGCGCCCCGCCAATGCCGAAGAAATGGATTTGACCCCCGAATGATTCCATCAGTTTTTTTCCGGCAATCCGGTGCAGTAATTTCCGCGTGGGGGGAAACGAATATAAAACTTTCGGCAATCCTGATGCAAATTTGGGTAGGATACGGTTTTTATAAATTTTTTCAATCACCAGCGGAACGCTCAGCATCAGGGTCGGTTTGATCTTGCCCAACGCTTCAAGAAGAATGGTCGGTGATGGAACGCCCGCCAGGTAATAAACGGACGCGCCGTAAAACAACGGCATCAGGAAACCCAGAGTACACTCATAGGTATGCGACAACGGCAGAATAGAAAGCATTCGGTCCGTCGGGATAATTTTTTGAATGCCGTAGGTCGAAACAATATTTGACACAATATTTTTGTGGGTAAGCATGACGCCTTTGGAAAAACCGGTTGTTCCGGACGTGTAGATAATCGCGGCGACCTGATCCTCCGGAATCCTGCTCAGGGCTGATAAAATGAGCTGCGGATCACACGAATTAAAAACAGAGTTCACTTGACCGTTTTCGGACTGTTGTCCGGTCGGTTCAACTGAAAAATTCTCGATGGAAATGATATGTTTCAGATCCGGCATCAAGTCCGGCCTGACTTTATCCCGCAAATTCGAGGATACGATCACCGCTTTTGATTCGGAATGGGTAAGAATATTCGTGATTTCAGTTTCGGTAAAATCGTTGAGAATCGGAACCACGGTCGCGCCCGTATAAAGTATGGCGAGGTAACTGATGACCCAGTTCGGGGAATTGGGAGCGAGCACTGCCACCTGATCTCCGGTCCCGATACCGAATGAGGACAACTTTTCTGCCAAGCGCATGACAGCATCCGAAAGGACGGAATAGGATATGACCTCGCCGTCAACAAAAGAAAGCGCCGGTCGATCAGGGTTTTGATGAACACTTTTACAGAAATAATACGGTATATTTTTTGGTTCTGTAACAACGCTCATAAAAAATCCTATACTTTAATTATAAAAGGGTATTTGTATAAACAGGACGTCTGTCCGGACAGTAAAGGTACATTTTACTGAATTTTTCGATACAAAATCAAGAAATAAAATTTTTTAATTGCGATTAAACCGTGAAAATGCCATACTGTCTGGAATAATTATTTTGGATTTTTTATGGCACATCACACTTCGCGATCGGGATACCGGGAATTCCTCAACAGGTTGAACCGTTTTCCGCAGGGCGCTCCCCCGTCGGACTCGCTTTTTGAAATTTTACGAATTCTTATGTCGGAAAAAGAAGCACGGCTGCTCGCTCTGATTCCAATCAAACCGTTTACGGCTGAAAAAGCGGCAAAGGCTTGGAAATTACCTTTAGCGCAAGCCCGCAACATTCTCGACGGATTAGCCGGTAAAGCTATTCTTCTGGACGTCGAGAAAAAAGGAAACACAATATACGCGCTTCCCCCGCCGATGGCCGGGTTCTTTGAATTTTCGTTGATGCGCGTAAGGAACGATATCAACCAGAAAACATTGGCGGAGCTGTTTTATCAGTATCTGAACGTCGAAGAGGATTTTGTTAAGTCCCTATTCGCGAACGGCGAAACCCAGCTGGGTCGCACGTTTGTTCAGAAATCGGCGTTAACTGACGATAATGCCCTGCATGTGCTAGACTATGAGCGGGCCAGTCATGTCATCCGGTCCGCAAAAGCTATCGGGGTTGGCGTCTGCTATTGCCGTCATAAAATGGAGCATGTCGGAAAAAACTGCGACGCGCCGATGGATATCTGCATGACGTTCGGTAACACGGCGGACGCGCTGATTCGCCACAATTTCGCACGAACGGTCTGCGCCGAAGAGTGCCTGGATTTACTGGCCATGGCGCACGATTACAACCTTGTGCAGTTCGGGGAAAACGTACGAAATAACGTCAGTTTCATCTGCAATTGCTGCGGCTGCTGCTGCGAAGCGATGATCGCCGCTAGGAAATTCGGAATCATGCAGCCCGTGCATACGACCAATTTTATTCCCGTGATCGATGACCTAACCTGCAGCAGATGCATGAAATGCGTTCAGGCCTGCCCTGTCGAAGCGCTTTCCGCTTGTTCCTCCAACGATCCCAAGCATCCGAAAAAAATGAAAGCCCGCATTAATGAATCCGTATGTCTCGGTTGCGGGGTCTGCGTCAGGGTTTGCGCGCCAAAGAGCATATCCCTGAAGCCGCGTCCAAAGCGAGTCATTACGCCGGTCAACGGCGTCCACCGCATTGTGATGATGGCGATTGAACGAGGAAAACTGCAGAACCTTATTTTTGACAACCATGCCCTTGCTAGTCACCGCGCGATGGCCGCGATACTCGGCGTCATACTGAAACTGCCGCCCGTGAAGCAGATCTTGGCTTCGAAACAGATGAAATCAAGGTATCTGGAAACACTGATCACAAAGAAGAAAATCTAATTCGTACTCTTTCTTCTATGTTAAAAAGTAAACTACCACCGCCTTTGGCGGTGGTAGTTTACTGGCGATGATTTTCTTCTCCAAAACAGCAAATATTTTTTCGTTCAGTTCGGGTGT